>JBFFMO010000061.1:0-10673 GCA_041554035.1 Allomicrovenator sp.
CCCGGTGTCTTCAATCTCTGCGGCCAGAAACTCGTCAAAACGCTCCATGATACGGTCGGCAACACGGCTCAAAAGGTCACAGCGTTGTTCGATCGGCATCGTGCCCCAAGGGCCTTTAAGCGCTCGGCGGGCCGCCGCGACCGCAAGATCGACGTCCTCCCTGTCAGCCTCCACAACCTCGGCCACGACTTGGCCGGTTGCCGGATTGATGTCTTCGAAACGACGAGACCCGTCGACAAAAACACCGTCGATAAAAAGACGATAGGTTTTCATGATCAGTCCAAAAGGCTCATCTGACCGGCGTCGACTGGCGGTTCTTCATCGCGCGCGGCTTTCCGGGGTTTCTTGAACTTGTTCCAGCCACCCACCGGCTTGAGATCACCGATTCGAGAGACACGAAAAATACGTTCGTCGCGGCGCAGATGACAGTATGCGTGCAAGTAAGTCTCAGCCTCAAGACTGATCGGCGTAATCCTTCGATGGGTCAACTCGCCCCTGTTGCGGCTGTAGTAGTCGAGTTCTAGGTCCTGGGCGGTCGCAATCGCGAACCTGAGCAAGTCTGTGTGACTTGCTCGAGGGTCGATATTTTCGACATCCAGGACTTCTTCCGTCTTCCACTCCGAGTCGATCGCCGAGCCAATCCACAGCAGGATTTCATAGGCCTCGATTTCGATTTCCATGACTTCTTTGGGCCCAAGCGTTCCAAGAGTGCGCTTGAGCACAGCTTCTAGCGGACGCTCGGGTGCGCACGACCCGCCTGACTCTCGCAAGTTCTCAAGAATCAGACAGGCGAGCGCGACCACACCCCGTTCCGAAGGCGTCCGAATGATGACTTCCGCACTGGAATCACCAAAATCAAGCTCCTCTCGGTCTCGGGGTGCTGCACGTTGAAGACGTTCCGCGATTCGACCTCGAATCGTGGGGATATTGACCGGTTCGTTCCTAGACACGTGATTCCTTTAGAGCCCCTTGGCGCCATCAAGCAGTTCGGGGTCAATACCCTTCATTTCAGCGCCCTTGAACGAGGCGCCAATGACGGAAACGCCCGAAAAATCGGATTCGCTAAGATCGGCTTTATCGAATTTGGCCCGATCCAATGCTGCTCCGCTGAAGTCGGATTCCGAAGCGTTGGCTTTCGAGAAATTCGTTTTCTCCGCATTCGACCCTGAGAAATCGGCCCCCATCAAGAGGCTTCCGTCGAACCGAGCTTCCGCGAGATCCGCGCCTGAGAGGTCCGTGTCCTCAAGTTGGGCTTTTTTCAGACTTGCTTTGAAAAGTGCGGCGCCCGAAAGGTCGGCCTGAACCAAAATCGCACCATCAAGGATGGCTTCCGACAGATCGGCTCCCGACAGACGTGCTTCGTAGAGGTTGGCGTTCTTGAAATTCGCCTCAGCGGCATCACAACCCGAGAGGTCAGCGCCCATAAAGTCTGCCATTTTCGCGGAGACATTGGTCAGGGTGGCGCCCGAAAGATCGGCACCAATGAGAATCGCATTGTCGAGCTTGGCCCCCGCCAACATCGCACCGGCCAGAATGGCGCCAGAGAGATCCGCCTTCGAAAGGTCAGCCCCGCTGAGGTCCACACCCGCAAGATTGGAGTCACAAAGCACGATTCCAGCGAGCTTGGCGTCGGCCAGATCCGATCCCGAAAAATCGGTCTCTTCGAAAGTCACACCGCGACGAACGGCTTCTTCCAAGTCTTCGACGGTCTCGATCGCGTGAAAATCACTCTCGGCCGCCTCCTCGAGTTTCTTGGCTTTTTTCGTTTCTTTATCGACTTTCTTGCCCTCGGCGGCCTTCTTCGCCTCTTTGTCTTTCTTCTTCAGCGTCTTGGCTTCTTCTTCTTGTTTCTTTTTGCCCATGGGGTCATTCCTCATCGTTGAAGTCAAAAGTCATCTTATCGGTGTTTGTTTCATTCGCGTCGGGATCAACAAGTCCTGCAAGGCGAATTGAGTCCAATAGAGCTTCCGCTCTTTCGGCCTCAATGCCTGTTGGACGACGAGCCTCATACTTGAGCATGTCGCGGTCCATCTGAATGACCTCAAACTCGTGTTCTATTTCGCGAACACGAGCCTCAAGCGAGGACAGCCGCTCTCCTGCTTGACGAGCGAGGTCTCCCATTCCTTTGACCTGAGCGAGTTCTACGCGCTTGGTCCAGGTGGGAATGTCTTTTTTTAGCTCTTCGAGTTCGGCCCGAAGCTTCTTCTCGTGCTGAATCAGCATCGTCATCTTGGCGTGAACGACAGGATCGACCATGGAAAACCTCATCAATTTTCATCAACGCGACCCAACATATCTGTTGGTATCGTTGCTGTCACCGTCGGCATCGTGCGAGCTTTTCTATCGCCGGGCTTCGCCGTCATGTTACACTCGCCTCCCCCGTCCCAAGGTGGTCATGAAAACCATTAAACCTGCCGAACTCTCATCCTCCGATACCATCCGACAATTGTCGAAATGCCTCAAGAATGGCGGCCTTGTTTGCGTGCCTTGTCGTGGCACGTACCGCATTCTGGCCGACCTTACGAACGAAGATGCCGTAATCAATCTGATGCAATCAAAGCGTAAGACGTCGAAGTCGCCGTCGCTCGTTTTCATCAAGGATATGACCGCGCTTGCTGATGTGGTCGAAAACGTCGATCCACTGGTCGAAAGAATTGCCGCTGATTTCTGGCCGGGCCCACTCACAATTCTTTTTTATCCCAGCGATACGATCCCCCGGAAAGTGGCGAAACAGCTTACCAAAGCCAACGGTCATATCGGCGTGCGGATGCCCGATGATGATCTTGTTCAACAATTATTAGAAGCGTTTGGCGGACCTTTATTGGTATCCAGCGCGAACAAAGAAAAACGCCACGGCGAATCATCGCCCGCTCAAGTCCGGAAGACTTTCGTGAGCCAAGTCGACTTTTTTGTCGATCAGGGAGATCTCGTGCCCCATTCGGCATCGACGATCATCGGTGTTCATGATGGTGCCGTGGAAATCAAGCGCGAGGGAGCGATCACAGCAGAACAGCTCAGCCGGTACACATGATCCAGCCCCATGACGATTTGACGGCGACTGCGCAGCGACTTTTTAATGAGATCGTGGTGTCTAGGGCTGTTGCGTCACTTTCGATCGAAGAGCGTGATCGACTGCTGGGAGACCTCGATCTGATTCGCCGCACGATCTCATCGTCCCATATCCCCAAAGTCGCGATCGTGGGAGATCCCCTGATTCCGATCAGACGGATGTGGCAAGAATTGGGAGGGCACCCTCACGACGTTGAAGTCCACGAAGAGGTGGGACGAGGTCGTTGGCAGCCTTGGACATTCGACGGCGGAACTCTTGATGTAGCCGACCTCAGGCACTGCAATACCAAAGCGCTCAAGTACGATCGACCCGACGTGACGTTAGCGCTGCTTCCCTCGAATCGTTCGGATGTGGGGCAGTGGATCCAAGATATCCTGACCATTCAAGATTCGGCGCAGGATATTTGGGACACGACTCCCCCGATCATCGTGGCGATCTATCGACGTGAAGATCAGCGAGAAGTCGGGGATTTTGTCACGATGCAGGCCGTCAAGAAAGGACTGGTGGACGGCGGTCTTCCGCGGGATTTTGCGACCGTGATTCAGCTTTCACGGCAAGGCAAACTCGTCCGGGCGCTCCTCGATGGCTTGCCCGAGGAACTGCAATTCGCAGTCGCACGGCTCTCGCCGGAGGCAGGCGCGAAACACCAGATGGCGGACTCTATGATTCGGGTCGCCGCCTCGGTGAATGCGACGATCGCCACCATACCGCTGCCCTTCGCCTCAAGCATTCCGATCACAAGCGTTCAGGTGATGATGATCGGCGGCATTGCCTGGCTGAGTGGCCGCAGCCTGAACCCACGATCCGCGGCGGAATTCGGGGGAGCCATCGGGCTGAATGTAGGGGCAAGCCTTGCACTACGAGAAGTTGCCCGTGCGTTGATCAATACAGTTCCGGTCGCTGGAACATTGATCTCGTCGTCGATTGCCGCGGGCGCGACTCGCTCGTTGGGTGTTGCGGCCCGACGTTATTTCATCGACCGGCAGTCCGCTGATCTCATGGACTGACAGTCCGGAAGACCTCAACACCGGAAGACCGGAAGACCGGAACACCGGAACACCGGAAGACCGGAAGACCTCAACACCGGGACCGGAAGACCGGAAGACCCGATGACCGGAAGACCGGAAGACCGGAAGACCGGAAGACCGGAAGACCGGATGACCGGAAGACCTCAACACCGGATGACCGGAAGACCTCAACACCGGATGACCGGAAGACCGGAAGACCGGAAGACCGGAAGACCGGAAGACCGGAAGACCTCAACACCTTCAAGCCGTCAGTGTGACTCTGCCGCAGGTCTGGGCGTCGGAATCCACCCAGGTCATCGCCACGGTCGGTCCGACCGAATGCACATACATCAACGCTTGGTCCGGAAGACGTGGCAACCACTCAAAGGTCAATGAACGCGCACGCGCGACGGCTTCTCGGATCTCGGGTGGCAGGCCTTGAATCCCAGGCTTCAAATTACCGATCGGCGTGCCAAGGTCTTCCGGTCGTCCACCAAGCACGCGCGACACACCCGTCGCACTCGCAACCCAGCGGCCGTTCGAAAACGCCTCAACAACCACGTGGTCGGAGAACCGGGAGACCTTGGCCGTCACGGTCCCGGTCACATCCAAACTGCCCATAATCACGCTGATGAACGAGGGTCGCGCCACCTCAACCGCTTCAAAGACGAAGTCCGGGAGACCTTCACTCAGAGCTTCAATCGGCAATTCTACTTCTGCGACTTGCGTGGGCTCGGACGGGATCATCGAGGCGAGCAGGCGTGTGTGGTGTTCGGGGAAGAGGTCCGAGAATCGCGCACTTACTTGCGCAGCACTGACCGGGAGACCTTCTTGCATCGCCTCGAGGCGCTGCGTTCCTTCGGCAACACGGTCGTTGATCTCGTCCAAATGCAGGCATTCAGCATGGTCGAGTTCGATCTGCGAAATCGGATTTTCAGAAATCCACTCATTCCCAAAGAACTCCCGGACCATGCGACTTGCGAGTTCGGGCATGCCTTCGAAACAACCGTGGGTCTCGAGCACGCGTCGCGAGATCATGCCGAAGAACCCGCCACCAGGGATTCCCATGAGCGCGGCCGAAAGAAAGGCGGGCAGGCGCACTACCGCGTGGACTCCCAACGCACCACCTTCGTCGAGCCGACGGCGCACAACCTCGGCCTCGGCCAACATCTTTGCATCACCGAGCGCTCCTTTCCCATAGATCCCTTCGAGCGAGGACACCCGTTGAGACCCACCAGCCCACGTGAAAAACGCAGAGAGTGATCGGGGTCCCAAAAAACCATGTTCTTTGAGCGAATCGAGCATCCAGCCGTGATTGCGGCCCATCGTGTCAAGCGTCTCTTGGTAACCACGTGCGTGGTAGGGCTTGCCCGAAGCCCAATCGAGGGTTCCATCAAAGCCGATCATCGGAGCACGGCTAGCGGCTGCGCCTTCCCGCGGGCACATCCACTTTCCGAAGGCGACGGAATTAATGAAGATCAGATTACCCGCGGGTTGCCCCAATGCTGCGAGAATCTCAGCAGGCATATCAGACACCGAACCCTTGGGTTGGCCTTTAAGATCGCGTTCCGGAGCGAGGATGCAATTTGAAAACACGGTCTTGAACTCGACTCCACGTCGACGTGCAAATTCTTCAAGCGCATTGGCATGTTCGACACGCGCGCGGTGAATCGGTGAGACCGGGAGACCTGCATCGTCAAATTCGAGCAAATGGGGTGGCTCCCAATAGACGCCGACACCGGTTTTCAAAGCCCCTGACTCGATCGCGGCGATCGCGGTATGAAGACCCATGCCATCACTGACTCCCGCGATGAACCAAGGCTGTCCTGCGGCCTCATGTGTACGCGCGAAGTTCTTGGTTTGTGCGATCACACTTGGGGTAAGTGATGCCGCAAGTCGTTCCAGACGGGTAAGTGCTGAGTCTCTCATATTTCCTCCGATAGCGGTGGTGTACCAATATGATGTGTCATCTTCAAGAATTAAGGTTGGCCGCCCAACCAATTAGAAATCATTAAAAAAACCGCCCGGTCGGTTTTGTTTATGAGTGTTTCTGATACACTCCGTTTCTTACGAGGTGGAACGTGGACCGAAGAACATTTCTAAAGGTGCTGGGTGGGACAGGGGCGACCCTTGTCGGCGCCATTGGCATGCGAATTGGCGGATTTTGGTGGGACCAAACCCCATCGGCAAAGATGAAGCTGCTTAGCAGCCACGAAATCCTGATCGTTCAGACGATGGCCGAAGCCCTCTTCCCCGGAGATCTTGGCATGCCCGCGGGCAATCAGGTCGGACTCCCGGACTTCGTTGATCATTATCTGGCGACCGTTTCTGAAACTACCGCTAACCTGCTCCGCCTGTTGCTTCACGCCATAGATGACATGGCCATATTTGCCGACATGGGGGTCACGCGATTCCACCTTCGCCCCCTCGAAGAACGTATCGAGATCTTGAGAGCATGGGACGAATCGTGGCTTGGACCTCGGCGAGGAGCCTTTACATCGCTCAAGTTGATCTTCGGCATGGGATATTGTGAACGACCGGAAGTCATCCAAGCGGCTGGCCTCCACTACACATGCACAGGCAAATCATGAAGCTGGATTTTAGTGCCCAAGAATACGTGGGTGGCCAGATTCAATCTGCGGCAACGTGGACGAAGGGTCCGATCGATCTGAAATGCGACGTCGTGATCGTGGGCGCAGGCCCAGGCGGGCTCACCTCGGCGGCCAAGCTTTCCGAAGCCGGGCTGGATGTGATCGTGCTTGAGGGCGGATCTTATTGGAAACCCAAGTCCTTCACTCGCAAACAATCGTGGGCACTCGAACATATCTATCAAGATGCAGGCGCTCGCGTGATGCAGGGCAACGCTTTTGTGCCGCTGGCGAGCGGTCGGGGAGTTGGAGGAGGCACTCTGGTCAACTCGGGCATCTCTTTTCGAACGCCCGATTATGTTCTGGACGAATGGATGAGTGAGTGGGGACTGGAGTTCTGGGCCGATCGTGATCGGCTCTTCACGGAGGTCGAGGCATCGATTGGCCCTGAACCCACGAGGATGGACGTTGCGGGAGGAAACACCCATGTGGCCATTCGAGGTTTTTCGAAAATGCCCGGCGTTCATCACACCTACATGCCCAGAAACACCCCGGGTTGTGTCGGCTGCGGCACCTGCCAGACGGGATGTCCATCTTCGGGCAAAGCTTCTGCCGATGTGACCTGGCTGCCCCGAGCGCTCAGGAAAGGGACCCGGCTTTTCACAAACACTCTGGTCGACACTATCGTCACGACCAACAAGCGCGCCGTGGGTGTGACGGGCCGAATGCTGGATCCCGAGACGAAGAAGGTGATGGCGACCGTCAACATCAAGGCCGATCGTGTGGTCCTGGCGGCAGGTGCGGTCAACACCCCGATGCTCTTGCAACGCAACGAATTGGCGAACTCAAGCGGCTGGGTCGGAAAGAACCTACACGTCCAGCCCGGTTGCGGTGCGGTAGCCCGCATGGAAGACGAGGTCAAGATCTGGTCGGGGGCAAGTCAGGGATATTACGCGCGACATCCCAAAGAGCGGGAAATTCTGGCCGAGACGTTCAGCGCTCCACTCGAGGCGTTTTTTGCGCAAGCAGGGACCGTCGGTCACGACGCAGCCAGATTCATGCAAGATTTCAAACATCTGGCAGCATGTGGATTCCTGATTCGCGACGGGTCCGGCGGAACGATTTCGGCTGGAAAAACAGGCCCCCCCTCCATCCACTACGACGTTTCGCCTGATGATCAACGTAAGTTCATGATGGGAGTGGAATTCGTGACTGAGATGTTTTTCTTGGCCGGATCGCACGCAGTGAGGCCATTGATCTCGCATGCAAAGTTCTTCACAAGCTGGAATGAAGCACGACAATTCATCCGAGGTGTCCACGATATCGCAGAATTAATGCTCTATGCGAGTCATCCGATGGGATCGTGTAGAATGGGCAACGACCCCAAGACAAGCGTTGTCCGACCGGACGGGAGAACGCATGACATTGAAAACCTTTACATTTCTGACTCGAGCCTGCATCCAACATCGCTCGGCGTGAATCCTCAAATGACGATCATGGCGCATAGTATTGCGATTGCCGCACATATAGGTCGCTAGCACGTTGGCGTTCACGAGTATTTTGACTACACTCGAAACGTTGCCACAATCGTAGCGCGACCAGGCCCTTCTACCCCTCGGACACATGCAAACGATTCGACGTTTCCTGATATTTTTCGCAGTTCAATTTTTGCTTCTGTCGTTTGCTCTGCCTTCTTGGGCAAGTGAAGACCCGCTGCGCCTTGCGTTTATCAACGCATCTCAGAAGGGCGGCAATGATGCATATGAAACGCTGCTCGAGTTTCTCGATGCCAGCGACGACATCAAGGTCAAAGATTCCGACAAGATTTGGGATGCCGCCGAAGAAGAAGGCGTGTCCCGGAAGGATTTTCGAAACAGCAAGCGGCGAAAATCGTCGGCAAGGGAGTTTCGACGCGTCATGAAATCCCTCGATATCGAGGCGATCATGATCCTCGATGTGTTTTCGAAGGGGAAGAAGCTTCAGTTGGTCGTGATTGGGCCCAGCGGCAAGGAGATCGCGGATGTTCGTGAGAACATCAAACGCGGCAAAGTCAGCAAGTCCGAGTCAAAAACGATCCTCAAGGAAGCTTTTGCCGAACTTGTCCCTCAAGTCCGAGACTTTCGTGATGCCGGTGGATGGGATGCTGTCGACGATGAACCCCGCAAGGAAGATCCCGTCGAAGAACCTGACGAGGAAGATCCAGACGACGAAGATCGGGACGACGAGGATACAGATAGCTCGTCGCTCAAGGACAGCGCAGTCGCCTCCAACAACGGGGACTTTGGGCTCGAGCCCGGATTCACGTTTCGATTTGGAGCGCTCGTAGGATCGCGGTCGTTCTCAATGAATGAAACTGATGGTGAGTTCAAGCTTGATCATAAGAGCCCATTTGTGGGCGTGGCAGGCCGGCTGGATGCGACACTGTCGGTTTTTGGAGACGGTTCTTCGGCTATTGGCGCTTCGCTATTCGGAGGCTACGCCCCCTTCACGACAGTCTTTACGGAAAATAATCAGAGCCTTGAGTTCGCCAGCGATTATGGGCGACTGGGCGCAGAGTTGGTGTTCAAGAAGGCCTTTTCCGAACAAGTCTTGCTCGATGTTTTTGGTGGGGCCGAAGTCTGGGGCATCACCATCGACAAAAACAAATACTACACTGGGAACCGATACCTTTCGGCACGCCTAGGCGGCTTTCTGAGCTACACAGCCGGGCCGCTTGTAATTGGTGCTGGAGCAGGTCTGTTGCCGACATTTGACATCAACAACTCCGACGGCGCATTTGGGCCTTCAGACCTCGCCTTTGGCATTGAAGGGCAAGCCGCCATGTCGTTCCAGGTCACGGACGCCATCGATGCGCGGATTGGCTACACCTTCACCACGATTTCTCCCGAGTACCCCGAACCAGTAGTCCAAACTGCTTCTGGGCCGATCGGCGCGGTTGAGTCGACAGACACATTTCATAGCGGAATGATTACACTGGGCTACCGTCTCTGAATCTTCCATGAGTCACGATCATCCCAGAACCGGAGGTGCTCAGTGACTCGCTCAATCGAAATCAAAGTCTTGGAAGGGGTAGACCAGGTCGCGCAGAGCGCCTGGGATACGCTTGTGGGCGACGAGAGCCCCTTTCTTGAATGGGCGTTTCTGAGCGCGCTGGAACGCACGGGCTGCGTCGGTGGGGACACGGGCTGGATTCCGCAGATCATCACGGCGTGGGAATCGGACGTTCTTATCGGAGCCGTTCCCTTTTATTTGAAGCTGCACTCTCAAGGTGAGTTCATCTTTGATTGGGGCTGGGCTGAGGCCGCCGAACGGGCCGGGATTCGCTACTACCCCAAAGGTCTGGTTGCCGTGCCTTTTACGCCCGTGACTGGGGCGCGACTGCTGATCCATCCTGATCAAACCGACCCCAGAGCGTTGAAAGAAGTACTGGTGGAGGCGACTCTGACGATCGCCAAAGAACTTGGACTTTCGTCGGTGCATTTCAATTTCACCAATGAAAACGACACCTTAATCCTTGATGAAAAAGGTCTCCCGGTCCGAAAAAGTGTCCAATACCATTGGTACAACGAGGACTTCCGGACCTTCGATGACTTCCTTGCGGTCTTCCGGTCTAAACGACGAGCCAATATCCGCAGGGAACGCAGACTGCTGGCCGAACGGGGAGTCACGACACGTGTCATCACCGGATCCGCGATCACGCACTCCGACATGAAGCGGGCCTTTCGCTACTACTCCCGGACCGTCGACAAATTCTATTACGGCCGTCGCTACCTGAATGACGCGTTTTTCGAGGAACTCCAAAGCACTTTTGCAGACCGCATCCACCTTCTGGTCGCCGAACAAGACGGAACTGCCTACGCAGGAGCCTTTAATCTGCTGAAAGGCGATCGGCTCTACGGGCGATATTGGGGGTGCCGACGCGAAGAAGAATTCACCCATTTTGAAGTGTGCATGTACGCCCCCATCGAATGGTGCATTCAGAACCAGATCCGCGTTTTTGAACCCGGC
>JBFFMO010000062.1:0-10580 GCA_041554035.1 Allomicrovenator sp.
ACGAGCGGCTCGAAATGGGCGCGATAGACCCGCTCGACTCGGTATTGGAAGCTCGGAATAAAGCCGTAGGACATTTCCAAAATCCGCAGGCGTAGCCCATCCAGCGGTAGCATCGTCCCTGCTTGAACTTCACAGTATCGCAGGCTCTCGTGCGTTGTCGCCTCACGCTCATCCGTTTTTGTCTGAGCGCGAAATGATCCAGTCTCGACATCAAAATAAATTCCAATTTCCGGAACGTCTGGCGGAACATCGGAGGGTCTAAACTCTTCAAAATCGCCCAGCACCGAAAGATCCGGCAGGTACATCAAGAAGAGCGCGGTGGCGTTGGAGTCGAGCGCTTTCGCCGCGTCCGTCACCTCAAGAGTGAAGCGGTAAAAAAACGTGACCCATGGCCCCCGCGCCATCGCAAGCACATGGCGGTTTTCAAAATAAGGAAAGGTAAAATATATGTCTTTCATGATCTGGCTTCGAGGGTCGACCCATATGCCTTACGTGCACGGTTGAATACGACCACAGCAACGCCCGCATGTCGACGTTTAAGGCAGCGGAACAACGGTACCTCACATCACGTGCGAGGTGCGACCGCCCGACCCCCACGGGCCGCGGACCAGGCCGCGCATAAGCGTGTACTCACGCCCACAAGATCCAAATCCGTGATCTAATTCGGCCGCCAATTGAAGGCCAGCACTCAGTTCGTTGGACGCCAGAAGTGAATAGACCAGGGCTTCATTGGCCATCGACCGATTGCTCTTAGAGATCTTCATGCGGGCGATATTGGCCCGGTTAAAGTCCCCGACTTTGCACATCGCCTCAACAAGGTATCCAAGATTGTAGCGGTCGCGCCCCGCAAACTCGAGACCATGAGCAAAAAGCATTTCAAAACGATCCGGCGAGTTCAGCAGGGCGCGAAACGCCTCAGCTGACCCCATATAATCGTAAGACGCCAAGGTCCTTTCTCGTGCCTCAGGCTCAACGGCATGTCCATCGGGCAAAGCCGCCCAGATTGTGGCCCAATGCGGCCCGTTGAGTGCGCGGGCAACGCCGACCAGCGCGTCGATCTCCAATCCGGCCTCCTGCATGCCTTTAACCAAACCGCTGACCAACCCCGGCAGACTCCACTGAGTCAGATTTTTTGGATCCAGTTCTGAAAGAAAGTCCAAAATCCGATTTTCGCTGGCTTCCGGAGACATCCGGTTATGCGCCGCAACAAGCTCCGCCATCACAGCCGGGTAGCCGTCGTAGTCTTCGCGAACTGCATCTGCGAAACGCTCGAAACGAATCAGGTCGCCGGACCTGGACAGCTCATCCACTATTTTGATGACCTGCTCAGACACCGAAAGTCTTGAAAAACTGCTTAGGCAGGCCAGTGCCTGTTCGTGAGCGTCCAACTCCATCAGCCGAGCCACCAGACGTTCCACCACTTCAAAATGCTGAATGTGTTCGCTGTCCTGAAATTCCTGGGCGAAGCGCGACAGCAGAGCCAGGTCGTCGGTCTGAAATAATAGGCAAATAAATTCGGAAATATGGTGCCACCACATACCGCTATTGGAGCTTTGAATCTGTTCAAACGCTCTGTCGACTTCCCCGACCATGAGCTGTGCGACGGCAGTATCGGCCATCCTCTCTTGGTTTTCCCACTCTCCTTCGGCGAATTTTAGTTCAATCTTGTGTTTGGTCTTTTTGCCCATCAGACGCGTAACCACGGCAACAAAGTTCTGGCGGCATATCGTATTCGGTGGATTCCCCTCGCTGTCGCATTTCGAGGCTTGCTCAAGGAGTTCTTCTGCGAATTCTCCATTGCCCGTGCGCGCCGCGTAGGCCGCGACATGTGCCAGATTCAACCCAGCCTCGGAGTCTTCGCCGCATCCGCGTAACGCCTGCCGTGCCCCCTCGATGTCGGCCTCCAAAAGCCTCGTGATCGCCACTTCAGCGCGATATCCCGACGTGTAGTGTGTGTCTTGCGAGTCCAATTGCGCCAACAAATAGTCTTCGACGTCCCGCACTGAATTCGTGTTCGAAGGCGGAAACTTCGACGGTTTTGATTTCGTTTTGGTTTTGGTTTTCTTGACCAGATCCCGCACGGGCTTCGAAAAAGCTTTGGGATTTTCGCCAACGGCTTCGTCCAATGATGTGTAGACCGTGGCTCCGACCAAGCTTGGGGCAAAGGCTTTTCGGCGTCCCACGACGGCCTGAACTGCCTTTTCGGGATCGATCTCAGCGATAATGATTCCCCCCGTCGCGTACCCCCAGCCCTCGCCGTTCACAAACGCACTCAGATTCGAGCCATGCAGGGTTTCCGTCAGAGGTTCGTCGATGGGCACTTCCTTGAGTTCGTGAGAAATCAAGACCTCACCAGTAGGCTGGACAAAGATGAGGCGCTCGTCACACGCCAACACGATGAGGTTTCCCACACCAAAAAAGAGGTCAGTGGTTTCCTGAGCGGGTAGCGAAAACACTTCCTTTTCATCCGCAACCTTGAACACACGAAGTACGCCGTCGGCGCATATGACGGCAACAAGTGTTCCATCCGAGGAAATCTTGGCCTGAACGTTTTCACGGCGCCAAGTGTCGCTTGTGCCGGGTTCGCAATCCAATACCGCCAGAAGTTCAAAGCCCTTGTAAACACGAACACACGGTGTGACTTTATCGCTATTTTCGGCGTGGCAAATATCCAACAAATACGCACCGTCTGGCGAAAAGAGAAGGTCGCCACCACCCACAAATTTCGGGTCTGCCACGACTTCGCCGGTTTTTCCGTCCAGCCATTTCAATCCGCGGTCATGAACCGCGATCAATGCTCCATTTGGACTGATGGCCACGGGTCCGGGTGCTTCGGCCTGCCAGAGCAAGGTCCTGGTATGTGTATCAATGGCGTACACCGCGCCGTGACGGTTGTAGCCCACAACACGGTCATCGCTTGCCCAGACCATGACAACAAAGGGCTGCAGCTGTTCAGAGTCCGAACCTTCCTCGCCAGTTTTCGCCATGTAAACGGGCTTGGAGTCATACGCCGACGGCGCACCAATGCATCCGGCCAGGCTCGATTCTTGATACCCCCAGCATGAGATAAATACGCGAGCTGAATCGGGTGCCCAGCACCAGCCTGGCGGACGACTCCAGCCGTCGGTCGCATAGACACAGTTGTCGACGTCAGCCTCGTTGCCAAATGGGTCGACATATCCAACACCATTGGTATCGAAAGCCAAGCCCACGCGACGGTCATCCTTCGACCACTGGATGCATCCGCCATAATCGGGCCATCCAGCGCCGCCTTGAACACGGCCAACCACATTAACGCAACGCCCTGTGGCAGTCTCCCAGATGGCCAAGGACCCGCCAGCATCGTAGTCGTCTCCGCACCACGCGCCGGTGGCGAAATATTCACCGCCGTTGGAAATCCCGAAGGTCACGACATCGGTTTGATGGGGGGTGTTATTTACCCATTCGGCCTTTCCGTCGGCCAATAATTGAAGAATATCAGCATCATCCGGCACGGTGTCAGAGGCACCCGCAAGCCCCAATACAACCATTAAATCGGACTCACCAAATACTGCCACGCCCAGCTTCGTTGCGGCGGAGAGCTTCGAGCCCGCTTTTTCACCGGCAAATAGAATGTCGGTTTTGGCCGATACAGATCCCGAACAAATTGCGCCCATTTCTTTAAGCTGACGTTCGGCTTCTTTGCGGTCGATTTCTGAAAACTTCCCAGTCAATACGATCTTTTTTCCGCTGATTTCCATGGCCATTCCTTCAAGGGGTATTCCGCATAATTGGCCCCGTGTTATGACTGCGTCGACTGAAATTTGCTGAAAGTTCATGACCAGCTGGGTCGACTTCATCACGCACCTTCACTATCCTAAGGGCGCTTTCTTCCGGACCTATCGGATGCATTAAGGAGCCCATGTGCAAATATTCCGATTTTTGATCCCGATTTTACTGCTCGCGACTCTGGCAAATTGTTCATCGGACTCCACACCTGCGACTCCGATGGCAGATGTCGGGATGGACATGACCGAGACCGATGTCGCGTTTGATGCCGAGCTCGATCAGGGGGTCGATGCCGAAGTTCCCAATCCTTGGGATAATCCCGAGCCGCCCCCCCACGTCCGCGAAGAGCTCGCGCCAGCTTCCGGCAGTCTTAAGGCCGGTGTGGCGACGCTTGCGCTCGACCCACCCGTTGGCATTGCTCAGGGTGGTTACGGGGGACGCTCGGGATTGCTTCTCTCACCCTGGGCAGATTATTTCGGCGCGTCTCAGGGGACCCACGGCGCGTTATTGCTTAAAGCCATCGCGCTCGAAGTGGGCGGCGAACATCTTGTGCTGCTGAAGCTCCCCATGGTGTTTTCGGAAGACTCGCTGACCACCGCCATGCTCACCGACCTCAAAGCGCGTTATGGCCTGGACCTAACCGGTCGTGTGATCACCGGCGCGACCCATACCCACCACGGCCCCGGCCGCTTCTGGCGTATTCCGGACGCGTTGGGTCTGGCTGGCATTGATTCGGCTGACGACGAAATCATCCGCATGATTGCGGGCAAGATGGCGGATGCCGTCAAACTCGCGATGGATGACCTATCGGACGCCGAGTGGGGGTATTCGATCATCAACGACTGGGACCCTCAAGACCGCGTCTACCGTGACCGCCGCAGCGTCAACGATCCGCGCTGGGGTAAAGATCCACGCCTCACGCTCTTTTCGGTGCGCCGACCCGGTGGAAACCCGATGGCCATCATCGCCAATTTCGGAATGCACGGAACGATTCTTGGGACCTCCAATACGTTGCTTTCCGACGACGCCGCGGGTGGCTTCGAACAAGAGTTCGAATCGGCGCTTTTTGCTCATTTTGGAACGCCCGTAACGGGCATGTTTATGCAGGCCGGTGGCGGCGACGCCGCTCCGTCAGGTGGACATCTGGGGCACCAAGGGGAGCAACAAGGCCGTGTCCTTGGACATGTCGGTGGCGAAATCATCACGGCAGCCATCGACAACATCACCTATTCGTCCCAAACCGACCTCGCCGTGCGCTCGCGTACGATCGCGGTGAAACACGCGTGGATCTACGGCGATTCAGGTGAGTTCGACCAAAAACCTGGAAAACCTTTCGAATACGGAACCCTGCAGTGCGCCATCGATCCCGCGGAGAACAAGAGTCAGGAAGGCGAAAACAAAGCCTGTGTCGGCCTCGGCCCTTTGTTCGAGAACCTGAACGTGCCCGTGCCAAACCCTGAGCTGAACCAGCTCTACTTGACCACGGCTCGCCTTGGACCGCTCTTCTTCATGACCTTGCCGGGAGAGCCCACGCACTCGCTCACTGAATACGCGCGACTGCAGATGGCGGAACTCTCGGCCGACCATGATGTGATGGTTGTGGGCTATAGCCAGGATCACTTGCTCTACCTGACCCACCCTGACGACTGGTACATGGGCGGATACGAGGCCGAGTTCAGCATCTGGGGACCCTGGGCCGGGCGCTACCTCGTCGAGCGGCAGATGGAACTCGCGCGCGATATGCTCGCGGGCTTTAATGGTCCTGTCTATTATCGGGAACTGCCCGATTTGCAGCCGGAGCTGGGCACAGAGGTGCGCGGCACAGAAAAGAGCCTGCATGCCGGCGCGATTCGAAACGACGCGCCACCGAGCATCGAGAGACTCGAAGTGTTGGATATTACGGTCGGTGGCGGCGATCCGAAGTTTGGAACACCCACCTTCACCCTCGAAAAACAAAACGTCCAAGGCGTCTTCATCCCGGTCATGGACCCGGCAAATCCTTCGCAGGAAATCGACAGCACCCGGTTGGACAGCGTCGTCATCTTTCACCCCGACCCTCCCACAACCAAAGAAATCCTTGCGGAGCGCGACCACGACTGGCAATTCCTGTGGCAAGTCCCCCCAACACTGCCGACCGGCATTTATCGAGTTCATGCCAAAGGAAGGGCACTGATAACCACCGAAGGCGAGTGGGAGGCAGTGACGCAGGCCTTCACAGTCCGCCCCAGCGCAAGAGTTATCGCCGAAGCGACGCTGGTTGGAGACCAGCTCCGCGTCCGCCTTGAGCATCCCGCAGAACCGCTGGTCAAGACTGCACAAGACTCCTACCCGCTACGCGGATGGTCGGTCTTTGACATGGTCAATGCGACCCAGAATATTCGCACCAAATCCCCGCTTCGAATCATCTTTGAACTGAACGGCACGGCTCAACCCGATATGCTTTTGTCGACATGGAACGAGGCCGAAGGGCGACACGAAGTGGACCTGACGGGCATCTCCTTCAATCCCCAAGGCGGCACCCTACATGCCAACATCTCGCTGGTTGGCGACGACGAAACCGGCGCCGTTCGTGTTCTGGTCCAATAATTAATTACCGACTCTGGAGCCACCGATGGCAAAGATTGATTTCGATACCCCACTGACCATGATCAATGGCGAAAAAACGACGATGCGAGACTACGAAGGCAAAGTACTGCTCGTCGTAAACGTCGCTTCCCAATGTGGCTTCACGTCGCAGTACAAGGGACTTGAAGCCCTCTACAAAGAATACAAAGACCATGGATTGGTGGTCTTGGGTTTTCCCTGCAATCAATTTGGTGCGCAGGAACCCGAGGCTGAAGCGGAAATCGCTGAGTTTTGCGAATTGAATTTCGGTGTCACCTTTCCCATGCACGCCAAGATCGACGTAAACGGAAAGGACACCCACCCGTTATTCGAGCAACTAAAATCCGATGCCACCGGTCTTCTGGGCACCGAAGCGATCAAATGGAATTTCACCAAATTCCTGGTGGCACGGGACGGAACGATCGTGGACCGATACGCGCCCAACACCACGCCTGAAGCCTTGGTGAAGGAAATCAAACCCCTCTTGGGCTGAGCTGTTCGCCTCAAACGCTGAAGGCAGAAAGTTCTATAAAGTCGAATCCCACGAACTTTTTTTCGGTGATTCTTGTAGCAAGGTTGCGCTCAAAAAAGAGGGCACCTGCGAGTCCACCGACGCGGAAAACGCTTCGTTCTTCGGGAACGTTTGTTTCGAAGAGCACGAGCTCATCGAGTTCTTCGACGCGGTCTTCATCCATCGTGTCAAACTCCGCATTCGATGCGTCGATATCTAAGCAGTCGATCGAATGAACGGGATGCAAAATGAAGTATTCCGCACTGGGTCGATCCTGGTGATTCAAAATGGTCACGGGCAAGAACTCGAGGTCAGGGATATGAAGAGACTGAAGGAAGTCCGAAAATGCTGGGGAGATTACGGTCAGATCGTAGCGAGTTTCGTAGGCGTCGATGAGTAACGTATCGTTGGGCCAATCAGGATGCATCGAAAAGGTCGCGTCGTTTGGAAACGACCCGGCGCGTGGCATCCCTTCATCAAGTTCGTACAAATTCGTTACGCCCTGAAGGTTCGTCAGGACACACGCTTTTTTGACCGATACCGCATGCAATATCTGAAACTTTGATTGACTCATGATCCCTGCCTAAATGATTCGACCCTATATTGGCGTTGCCGCTCGTTACGGGCAAGTTTGGATTGGACGGTATCTTTGGATGTACCGCGACGATGTATGTTCTTGGTTGTGTACACCAGACCCGACCCGTTAAATGACCTGCGAGATGACGATGACGGAAGCGAAAAAGAGCAATCATCGTTGTCTCGACCGCCCCTGAAACCGGTGACAAAGATGAGAGGACATTTCTGGACCGTTGGTCCGACACTCATTGGCAAATTGCGGGCACCGGCCTTGGCTCTTGGCCAGAATCTTGTCGCGTTGGCCGAAGACCGGGCTTTTGGGACGGTCGAAGTCACGGGCATATTGAATGATGTAGGGTCGGATACGCTCGTGCTGCTTTTGCACGGCCTTGGCGGAAACGCCGACAGCATTTACATCCGAGACGCCTGCAGCCATGTGCTTCAGGCTGGATTCTCGTGTCTTCGAATGTCGATGCGTGGTGCCGATGGTAGCGGAGAGGACATCTACCACGCAGGGCTAACAGCGGATTTGAGGGCGATGTTGGGCCATATGGCGCTTCAGAAATTCTCGCGCATTCTAATTATCGGATATTCGTTGGGTGGGCACCTGACGCTAAAGGCTGCCTCAGAAGGCCTAGACGCCCGCGTAAAAGCCATCGCGGCCGTTTCTGCACCTATTGACCTTTCGCCAGGCGCAACCTCACTGGATGAGCCGCGGAGTTTTTTCTACCGCGAGTATATTTTGCAGGAATTGCGCGCGATGCATCAGCGGGCGAGCGACCGCGGTCGGCACCAGACGACGATCGCGAGCGTGAAAAAGACCCGCCGCTTACGCGATTTTGATGAGTTGGTGGTCGTTCCCAGATTTGGCTTCAACGATCTGGAAGACTATTACGAAACGGCCAGCGTCAAAGACGACCTGCATCGCATCAAAATCCCGACGCTCTATGTGGGGAGCCGCATCGATCCGATGGTCCCCTTGTATCTGGTGGAACATTGGCTGGACGCACAAAATCATATCGAAACCAAATGGATCGATGATGGCGGCCACGTTTATTTTCCCAAAAACATCGACCTTGGTTTTGCAGAAAAACCAGGATTAATTCCGCAGATACTTGGCTGGTTTGGTTGACATGGAAGAGCTAAGTTGTTTTCATGGAATTGACTGAGTTTGGCCTACATTTCAACCGATACCATCCAGTTCAATCCGATTACTGCCGACAACGATTTGCCAATCAAAAATCCAATGTATAGTATTCAATATGTTTATATAAAATTTGATACTTAGCTGCTTTTTTTGTCATTTTTCCAAAAGTTCAATCATGTTTGACCAATCCTGCAATGAAGATACCCTTTCCGCCATCATGCAACCCAAAGATTATCTGGGAATCGCTGTCTCAGATCGCGAGAGACACCAACATAGAATAGTGAAATTGGCGATAAAAGAGGCACAAAGTGGCCTAACGTTGAAAAATCCATTTCAGAAATTTAATCTCAAGAAGATTGACTTTTATAGACTCAACAATGTCCCCACAAGAGTAGTGATAAGGAAATGCGAATTTAATTTAAAAAAAATGACGATGCGAGACACGTATAATCGAGATACGACATGCGATCAACTCACACAGTTTCTGAGGGAGGGGGTGCCATATCGGGTATACAGACTCAACATTCGAGACTTCTATGAATCCTTTGACTCTGCTCAAGTGATAAAGCAGATCCAATCAATAAGACATTTAGCTCCCCAAACCAAGAAAATACTAGCTACACTGCTTCACCACTATGAAACATCCGGAAGATCGGGCCTACCGCCCGGCATGTCATTGACTACGACGATCTCGAACTTCCTGTTATCAGATTTCGATAACTACTTGAAGAACCATGAAGTCGTCTATTTTTATAGCCGATTCATTGATCAACTTGTAATCATAACCAACACGAACGAAGAACCCATCGAGTTCGAGAGGGACGCTAATCACCAATTACCCTGTGGACTGCGGTTTGCCGACCGACACGAAACAAAAAAAGGCCCATGGTCATTTAGCGATTCTACAGGGCTAAAACGTTCCGATGGGCAAGAGTTAGCGATCGACTACCTTGGATACCACTTTTCAGTTTCAAATCCTAAAGGCGCAAAAAAGGGATCCTACCGACTCATCGACATCAATATTTCATCAAAGAGTCTATCCGAGATTAAAAGTCGAATCGTTCGAGCGTTCCTTGAATTCACCAAAACACGTGAAGCCGACACGCTAATTGATCGAATTAGATTTTTAACATCCAACTTTGTCGTAATCAATAAGACAACTGGGGTCCGCCAAATGTGCGGAATTTACCACTCATATCCCAGAATTACAGATCACGCTGGCCTGTTGGAACTCGACCGGTTTCTTAGAAACATCATATTGGCGAAAAAGGGAAGAGTTTACTCCAAAACAACCAGCGTCCTCGACGCAAAGTTGAAACGCAAACTTCTTTCATTTCGATTTTCAGATGGATATAAAACAAAGCGCATTGTGCGTTTTTCTCGGACAGAGCTCGCCAATTTTCAAAGGTACTGGAATCATGAGTAAGAGGAGCAAAAAAAGCCGCAATCAAATCCAGAAGGACGACTACAATCGGGTACTAGTTACGGAGACTCTACCATTTGAAACACCCCTGATATTTTCCAATGATGGACTTTATAGACGATTAAGGTCTTTCGATGAGGCTGGAAAATACCACGAGTCAATAACAAAAAAATTAATTTTTGGGATGGATGCGAAAAGCTCGTTTACAGTTCCATACCTATATAAAATCCAAAAGAACTCTTCGGAATTCCGGAGACTTGCCCTGGTTCACCCACGGTCACAGTGGAAGGTTAGGGAGTTTTACCGGACTTATGAGAACATTATCATTTATCATTGCGGTGAGAGTCCTGCGTCAATCCGTGCACCAGTTAAAGTCGCGTCGAGTTTCTATGCAAAGAGTCCTCAGTCAAACCTTCGTCGATTCAAAGATGAAGGTGTCGGATTGATCGCCACTGATGGCTTTATAAAACACGCGTCGTCGTATTTCTCCTATCGTGGGCACGATCGGCTATATAAGTTTTTTGAATCTGAGGATTACTTTGAACTCGAAA
>JBFFMO010000063.1:0-10573 GCA_041554035.1 Allomicrovenator sp.
AGACGCCCGAATTTCTGGGACATGGCTGTGGGATGAGGATGACCATCCAACCTCTTCGCCAATACCGCGCGCCGCTCGACCAGCTTTGTGTCTTGAACTTCAGACGCTTGAGCGAGCCCGGTTTCTTCCCATGGGATGAGCGGATCGCTATCAGCGAGGTCGTCTGATTCTGGCGGGTCTGTAGACATACCCGCCTTATACACCACGGTCGGTGAATTCTGTGAATCGATTTATGGCCACGGCTGACCTCGCTGAATCGGACTCCAGCGTGTCATTTGACCGCGGAAATCTTGAAATCGACGATTCGAATATTGGAGCTCGCTTTGAGCTTCACGACGCGCTGCAGGCTCTCTTCGAGGTCCTTCAAGGCTTTCTTTTCGAAATGACGAAGGAAATCGACCACGACCGGGTTGGCTTCGACCAGGATATGGCCTTCACCAAAGGTCAGCGCCTGACGATGAACATCGCGCAGAATCTCGTAGGCGACGGTCTCGCGCGACATGATCACGCCTGTGCCTTCACAGACTTCACAGGCCTCACACATGTACTGGTCAAGTGACTCACGGATGCGTTTACGGGTCATCTCGACCAGACCGAACTCAGAAATCGCCAATGCGTTGGTGGTGGCTCGGTCCTGTTTGAGCGCTTCTTCCAACGACCGGTAGACCTTCTCGCGGTGACGCGAGTCGTCCATGTCGATGAAGTCGATGATGATGAGACCACCGATATTACGAAGGCGAACCTGGTAGACCACCTCTTGCACGGCCTCAAGGTTCGTTCGAAGAATCGTCTCTTCAAGCGAAGTTCCGCGGCCCACAAACTTACCGGTATTCACGTCGATCGCGGTCAACGCTTCCGCGCGGTCGATCACAAGGTGACCGCCTGATGCGAGGTCAACCTTACGGGCCAATGCGCCCTTGATTTCAGGCTCGATGCCGTAAGCATCAAAGATGGGTTCGGCTTCTTCATAAAGCCGAACATCGCCCTCAAAACCAGGAATATATTTGTTGATGAATTCTTCAACCCGCTCTTTATCGGCCAGCGTATCAAGGATCACGGCGTCCAGATTCACGGCCACCAAATCGCGCACAGCGCGGATGATGAGGTCGCTTTCTTCGTAGAGCAGATAAGGCGCTTTGACGCGGCCGTGTTTTTCCAGAACCTCGCTCCATTGCTGAATCAAGGACTGCATATCGTGGATGAGTTTGTCTTCGTCCACATTCGCGCTGACCGTTCGAACGATGAAACCGGTCCCAGGAGGGCGGAATCCCTCGACGATTTTTCGAAGACGACGACGTTCCTTTTCGGACTCGATTCGCTTCGAAATGCCGATATGGGACACGGTTGGCATGAACACGACGTAACGGCCCGGCAACGAGATATGGCTGGTCAGGCGTGCGCCCTTGGTGCCCATAGGCTCTTTGGCGGTTTGGACCAGAATCTCTTGACCCGAATCCAGGGAATCCTGAATATTGGCGCGCTGTTTTCCACGTCCGCGTGACACTTGCGCTTCTTCGGTTTCGTCGTCAATGACCGCAAAATCGTCGTCGAAATGGTAGACGTCGGAAGCGTGCAGGAAGCCCGCACGTTCGTGTGAAATATCGACAAAAGCCGCCTGCATGCCCGGAAGGACGCGCAAAATCTTGCCTTTGTAGATGTTGCCGACGATTCCCCGCTCACGCTTTCGTTCAATATGAAGTTCGCTAATGATGCCGTCTTCGACCAGAGCGACACGAGTTTCATCGCTGGTCGAGTTGACCACGAGAACATTGGACATACTACACCATCCGCGAGGCGCATTCTGAATGCTGCCTGAACGTACGACCATTGGAGTCGCACGTGTGCATGGCCTCATCCTGAGCCACGCGCCTCGTCACAAAAAAGTTAAATAATCCGGCCCGCGAAAACCGCGAAACCGCATTCAGTGCAGTGGTTAAACCACTACAAAAATTGTGTTTTTAGCTGGATGTCGATCTCCGACACACCGCGCGGCGCAAAGATAGCACACGTTGTGGGCGATCGTCACAGAAAAGAGTCAGCCTGCTTTCATGCCGTGTAGACGCAATCCACGGACCCCAAAACCACTGGCATAAAACCCAACCAAGCGGTCTCCGTCATCAAATCGAACGGCAATCAATGGGCGGCCGGGATCAAAGGCAATGATCGCCCGACCCGAAGTCGACTGGTGGAGCGAAATGATATTATCGCTGGCAAGGGTCGAAACCAGATAACCGTCATGCGAAAACGCGATGGACCGAGCCGCTGATTTCATGGCCCATGAGACCACGTCTGTTCCGTCCGAGACGCGACGGACATCCACCAGGCCTGTGTCGCGCGCGATCACCACCAGGGCGCCATCCGAGGACAATGAGACCGCTGTGACGGGGCTCCCACTGGCCACCGGAGTCCAATTTGTTTCGTTGATCGACCCGATATAGACCCTGCCGCTGGTGGTCCCAAAAGCGATAACGCCATCCTTGGACCATGCAATCGATGTGATCTGAGTGAGCGTGTCTTCCCGAAACACGAGCCGTGGCGCCTTGTTGTGGCAGACAAAAACTTCGCCGAAGGCCGTGCCCACCACCACAAAATCACCCGACGCAGGGCCGCAAACACTGGTTGCGCCGGCCACAGGGCCGAATTTATGCGCAAAGCCGGGTCCAACTGCAGAAACACTTCCCTCTTGGGACACGGCTCGCGTCATTCTTGAGCCACCGTCCACAGCGATGACGTCGGAGTCCATTTCAATCGGGACTTCGAAACCTGGATGATCACTGCGCCCATTTTTGATGGCTTGGACGCCGGTTCGTGGCGTGTTCACTCGAGCAAAGGTGCCGTTGATCGGCGTCTCATGCATGAAACGAGGTTCGGATAGCTCGTCCAAGTCCTTGGCCAGATTCTGCGCAATCACGTCCAAACGATCGACGACAATCTGAGCCGAAAGCGGACGATCGTTGGGGTCTTTGGCCAGCAGTTCAAGCACGAGACTGGTCCCTACCGGTCCAATAAGCTCTCCGAGCCTCCACGTGGAAACCGGTTCCACAGCATGTCCACGAAGGACTTCCTCTGCCGTCTGTCCCAAAAATGGAGCTTCTCCCACGAGCAAGAAATACAGGACCGCCCCAAGGCTGTAGAGGTCGCTACGCGAGTCGATGCGCCCCACGCGCACTTGTTCTGGACTGGCATAAAGAGGAGAACCCAAAAACCCATTCGTGCGACGGGGATCGCCGGTGACGTAGACGATGCCCAGGTCAAGAATCCGCACAAAGTCATCGCCAGCGGGCATGCGCTCGACAATGATATTTTCTGGCTTCAAATCACGATGCACAAATCCGGCGGCATGGGCTTCTCCGATGCCATTGGCAATTTGCCGAGCAAGCTTAATGGCTCGCAAGGGGGCCAACGCTCCCTCACGCTCAACAAGGATATCAAGCCGATCACCCTCTGCGAGATCCACCACGAGAGCGACGTAGTCGTCGTAGAGTTCCAGCACTTCGTAGATGGTCACAAAATGTGGGTTTCTAAGACAGCTCAAGGCCTCGACTTCTTTGTCGAGACGCTTGCGATTCACACCGCCGTCGGGATGCACACGCATCAACTTGATCGCGAATTCGCGGGCGATATTCAATGAGGTGGCTCGATACACACGGGCGCTCGCCCCTGTCCCAATCCGACGGGTCAGCAAATAGCGTTCGCCAAGAACGCGTCCGAGCAGGCGGTCCTCAGAGGTCGTCAATTCCGGCCAACCCGATGAAGGGGGCCGGGCACTGCACTCGGGACAACGGGGATCTTCGGGGTACAAAATAGAACCGCAAGGGGCGCAAAAGTGCGTCGGGAATCTCTCCCGGAACTCTCCACGGCGTCTATCCAATACTCGCGACCGCATGTGCACTTCGATTGCCTCCATTAGCGCCAACACTCTGGGTTTTGCTGCAAAAGTTTACGTGGTGTCAAGGCCGAACTCAGTGCAGGTCCTGCTGCATATTCTCGGCCCAGAGCTCCAGATCTTTTGTCCAGTAAGTGTGCAGTCCCGAATCGGAATTGAACGAAAGAAGGTCGATGGGATGGTTTGGACGAACGAGTATCAGGCGATTACAAGTTCCTGACTCATAGATCGCGATCGTCCCGTCCCTCATATGAACCCCGATCAGGTAACCGTCGTCCGAAAGTGTAAGGCCAACGACTTGCTCTGGGACCGAAAAATGAGCCACCGGGGCCCTGAAATTTCGAGCCTCGAAAACTTCGACTTCGCGAGTCTTTCTTGAAACCGCGAGCGTTTGGCCTTTGGCGTCACAGGTCAGCGCAGTCACAGGTGGCCCTGACAACACAGGTTTCCAAACCCAAGCTTCGGGCCCAATCGTCTGCGTGCACTGCACTCGCCCGGATTCCAGCCCACAAAACACGAAGGTGCCGGCCCGATCGGCGCAAAGCGCGTTCACCGAGGCGTTTCGGACGTCCGTAAACACATCGATGCCGCGGTCCAAGTGGCGAATTGTGCCGTCGGCGGTGCCGAGCAAGATGCCGCCAGCCAGCGTCAACGCGGTTGCATGCAGGTCGGTCACGCCCAGGTCTTCGACGGTTTTTTCGCTCACCCGAACGACATGTTTATTCGAAAGCAAGATCAGCGGAGTCGCGTCGTGCGCAGCGACCATCATCACAACACTGGCGTCCAACACGATTCCGGTCGAGTAACGGTGGCCGCCCGTCGAAGGATCCGCGCGGGAAGCCGACTCCTGAGTCTGGCGTTCACGGGCCAGATCGGCGCGGATTTCCCCACGGGATTTATCATTTAGGCCCGACTGTGATGAGATATCCCAAGCCCCTTTGGTGGTCTGACGGATGATCTTATCCAGCCGTTTTACGACCTCGTGAAGCGTTGCGGGCCGGGCATAACGCGACTTCGAAAGCATTTCGCTCACCAGCATCTGAACGTCTGCATTTTCGATCGCCCCGTCCGAAACATCAGACAAAGACGGAGGCGGAACGTCCGTCTGCATCCGCAGGACCTGTTCGATGGTGTCGGCTAAAAAGGGGGCACGCCCCGTCAAACAAAAGAAGAGCACGCCTCCCAGCGCATAGATGTCAGCGCGTCGGTCCAGCGGCTGGCCCATGACCTGCTCGGGGCTGGCGTAGAGTGGCGTTCCAACAAATCCGGCCGATGTTTGCGCCGTTTCGGCAAAGCGCACGATGCCAAAATCCAAAATATGGATGAAGTCGTCCCCCGCCGGGAGCAATTCAACCATGACGTTATCCGGCTTCACATCACGATGAATCAACCCGAATTCATGAGCCTCGTGCAGGCCATTCCCAATCTGACGAACGATATTGCAGGCGCGCATCACATCAAGTGGCCCATCCACATCGATCAGGTCTTGGAGCGTGCTTCCGGGCACATAGTCCATCACCACACCAAGGTGTTGGTCATAGAGTTCAAACACTTCGTAGAAAGGCACGATATGCGGATTACGGAGCCGCCCCATCGCCTCGATTTCCCGCTCAAGACGGTCACGAGTCACGCCCGAGCGACTGGAATCTGCCCCTGCATGGATGAATTTGATCGCGAATTCGCGAGCGACGCCAAAAGAAACAGCGCGATACACCTGCCCCGTCGCGCCCCGGCCGATCCGACGTGTGATCAGATAGCGACCATCTAGGGTTCGGCCAAGGAAAGGATCCAGACAATCACGGATATCGGACCACCCACTTGGGGGTCGTGTCGCGCCGCAATCCAAGCATAGGGAATCATCTTCATAGACCATGCTCATGCATGACATGCAGTAATGCCGCGGCGTCGACTCAGCGAATTCTTTTTGTCGGGCACGACGACGAATGGTTCGCTGATTCATATCCCACACCTGAAAATGATTGAGCCGACATCATACCCTATTTTACAGGCCAAAACTCCTTTCAAGATTCCAGCCCCAAAGCTCACCATCTTTGACTCCATATCCAATCAACCCGTTGAGCCCAAACCAGATCATTCCCATCTTGGGCACACGCATCGACACCACTTGCTTACCAGTCATCGACTCAAAAATCGTAACCGCTAGCTCGCATTGCACAGCAAGCAAATATCCGTCCCTTGAGAACGCCAAACCTTGAACAGGAGAAAGCGCAGTCACGCGCGCCACTTCGGCTCCTTCGTCCCGTAAAATCTCGACTTCACGTGTAGAACGCGCAATCGCCATGAACGTTCCGGTACGGTCGATCCCCAAATTCGTCACCGCCGGTCCCCGACGAATCACGTCCCATATGCGCAGTTTTCTGGGAGCAGAGCGCCAGACTGTGCCGTCTTGAGCTCCCGCCAGCCAAACACCGCCCTGCTGATCCCCAACAACGCTCACAATCGGAGACGGACTTTGCAGGGTTGCGCGTCCGTTGACCATGACCGTCCCATCCGCATATCCCGAGATCCAGGCGTTACCGCTTGAGGTCACCGTCGTGAGTTCTGGTCGAGCCGAAAACACACGACGCAACGACTGGCCAACGAGCTCAAAAACCTCTTGGTTTTGAACCACGATCGGTGTTTGTGCATGAGAGCCAAAAAGCAAAGCCTGTGAATCTGCCTCGACACCGACCGAAAAGGAACTCGCGGCGGCGCCGCTCAGCTGGCTTTCTTGCTGAACACTCAGCGTTCGTTCTTTCGAGACTTCTTGGCGAACCTTGTGACGAGAGTCTGAGAGCGCGTTCAGCACCTCCGACTCCTCTGCAGGAACGCGTAGGATGTCGTCGATCGCCCGCGTAACCACAGCCATATCTTTGGGGCGCTCCAGCGGCGAGAGGGCCATCATGGACGTCACAAGCCGGTCGAGCTCGGCCGAACAGACTTCCATCCAATCCCGCAGCCGAGGGCGCTCTTCCGAGAGATGGCCTTGGAATACTCTGGCGATATTTTGATGCTCAAAGGGTGATCTCCCGCTAAGCGCTTTGAACATCACGCACCCCAGCGCATAGATATCGCAACGAGGACTGAGCATGGAGCCGTTGATCTGTTCGGGGCAGGCGTAAGACGGCGTCCCGATGAATCCGTGGGTCAGACTGGAACTCATGGAATGCACGATGCCAAAGTCCAAAACGTGAACAAAATCATCGCCGGATGGCAAAGTCTCGATCATCAGGTTATCGGGCTTGATGTCTCGATGAACCAATCCCAGCTTGTGGGCCTCATGCAAAGCGTTGGCGACTTGTCGGCTGATGCGCAACGCTCGCTCCAAGCCAAGTGTTCCCGCCGCATCAACGATCTCCCCCAGACTCTTTCCATGGACGAAGTCCATGACCACGATCGCATACCCTGGGACGTCAAAAATCTCGTAAAAGGGCACCAGATGTGGGTTTCGAAGTCGGCCCATGACTTCAATCTCACGGGTCAATCGCTCTCTTGTATCCTCGGACTTCAGTTCGATGAATTTGACCGCAAACTCACGAACAATGGACAGGGAATGGGCACGATAGACTCGGCCGCTCCCTCCGACACCCGCCAATCGAGTGAGCAGATAACGCCCATCGAGCACACGTCCTAACCAGCGATCGCCTTGGTCTTTTAGGAGGACCCAACCTTTTACCGGACGTTCCGCAGAACAATCCAAACACGTGGCCTCGGTCTCGTAGAGAACGCTCGTGCATGTCGGGCAGGTATGTGTGGGAAGAGCGCCGGCAAATTCACGCTGCCTTTGTCTTCGAAGCTGACTACGTTGTTGAGACTTCATGGACGCAATCGTGCCACAGGTTTGTGGCAGTTCATTCGATCTGAAGTTGCATCTTCGCGCAGAAATCGAGTCGTTAGACTCAATTCACGGGAACCCGGGTGAGTTCGCGCTGGAGGTCCACACCGTAAAGGGCACCATCGACTCCAAAATAACCGACCAACTCGTTGTCGCCTGAAAAGCCGACATTCATTAGATGGTTCACATCATCTTTGATCGAAATGATGCGTTGACCGGTCAGCGACTGATGCAATGAAATCACATCGTCGGTTGTGAGCAGGGAAATCAAATGTCCATCGCCACTAAAGGCGAGCTGTCGAACGATGGCCGACGCCGTGAAACGGGCCAAGGGTGTTCGTGGTGAGGACATGGTGAAAATTTCGATTTCACGTGTTTTTCGAGCGACGGCAAACATGTTGCCCGCCAAATTCATGGCCACCGCGGTGATGGGCGGGCCGTCTTGAATGCGGATCCAATCCGTCAATCCGCGAGTTGAACGACAGATGTAGAGCCGTCCCGAATCTGAACCCGCGATATGAGTCAGACCTTCTCGATCGGAAGCCAGAGCCGTGATGGCCACACGTCGAACGTCTTCGAAAACGATGCAAGCGCCCTGTTCGTGGGCGACGTGGATGATCGCGCCATCCTCACGCCCCACCAGAACCCCTGCGGAGGTCACAGATAAGGCCGTCACGTCCGAAGGTGATTCGTAACAATTCCGCACCGTATCGCCGTCACCAAAGAACACGCGGTTTTTTTGATCCGCGACCACAAGGCCTTCACCACGACCGCCACGACAAAGGTCGATGATTCCGTCGATCTTCATCCCCACCGGAAAAACCCCGGTATCGGACTGCCGAACGCGGTCGAATCCATGCCGAGCACTCTCGCGCGTTTGAGTCACCATCGCTCGCACACTGTTTTTTGACGGCGTACGTTTGAAAATAGCCGCCTTGGGCCCCGTGGCGTCGCGCGCCGAGGACACCAAAAATGAACCGCTATCCACTCGAGCGGGTCGCGCCGTCGGAGTCGCGTGAAATTCACCTTCAGAGCTTCCCGAAACCGCAAACGCCTCACCCGTGGTGTGTTCGATCACGGGCAATTCAGACGAATCTGACCCGGCGATCGGCTCGGGTGGATCAAGGCTCCGACTGAATAACAAAACGTCGAGCCGCTTGATCACCTCGGCGAGCGTCTGTGGACGACTCGCCGGACTCTTGGCCAGCATCGACGCCACCAACTCTTCGAGTTCGGGCGAATAGACCTGAGTCGGATTCGCAGCATGCAGGGCAGGAGCGGGCGTCCGCACGTGGGCACGCAGGATCTCGTAGACATTATCGCTCAAAAACGGCGGACGGCCTGTGAGCAGATAAAAGAAGATCGCGCCCAGACTGTAAATATCACTGCGCCGATCGACGTCACCGGCCATCGCCTGTTCTGGACTGGCATATAAGGGAGTCCCAAGGAAACCGCGGGTCATCGAGACGCCGTCATCCATGCGCACGATGCCGAAATCCAGGACATGCACAAAGTCATCGCCCGCTGGCATCACTTCGAGCATCGCGTTTTCGGGCTTCAAGTCGCGATGAATCATCCCGGCTTCATGAGCCTCGTGAACACCGTTGGCGACCTGACGCAGGATCTTGGAGGCTCTTCGCATGTCGAGCGGGCCTTCGCGCTTCACCAAGACTTCCAAAGTCACGCCATCGACAAAGTCCATGACGATGCCGAGGAAGTTGTCGAACAACTCCAAAACTTCATAAAAAGGCACAACATGGGGATTTCGCAACCGGGAGATCGCCTCGATTTCTCGGTTCAAACGAGCTCGGATTTGTTCGGGATCAACGCCCGCCGGAGCCTGTTTGAAATTGATGATCTTGACGGCGAACTCACGCACGATCGCGAGTGATTCTGCGCGGTAGACCGAGCCTGAGGCTCCTTGTCCAACCCGTTTTGTGATCAGATAGCGGCCATCGAGAACCCGGCCAAGCCAGGGGTCAAAACCGTCTTGAATTGTGGGCCAGCCGGCCTCGGGCGCAACCATCCCACAATCGAGGCAATCTGTGTCCTCGGGGAAAAGCACTGCGGAACACTTGCCGCAGTAGTGCGCAGGAAGCCTCTTGGCGAACTCCCTGCGACGCCGGTCGTATGTTTGTCGGTCCCCCATTGGACCTACCCTCTGAAAAAGCTCCGACATCGACCGTGTAGGTCAGTGTCGGATGGGAACATCTCGCTATCAAACACCCTAGTTCAATGCGATCTTCCCCCAACCCCACGAATATCTTACACATCGATTCTTGGTCCGCAACGGCGCATGTGTGTTTTCATCCTACAAAGCGATTAATCATTGATTTTGAACAAATAAATCGCACTCCTCGGCACGCAGCGCGTTCAGAATGGCCGAAACCCGATCGTTCCGATGAGCTGAAATCTGATCGCTCCAACGGGCCTGGGCTGTGACTGGGTTGCGATTTTGCTTGGGGTGTCAGGTTGTCCGGTTTCAGGCTGTCGGGTGTCGGGTTTGCGATGGGTGCACCGGGTTTCAGGCTGTCCGGTGTCGGGCTGTCCGGTGTCGGGTTTGCGATGGGTGCGCCGGGCTCCAGCCCGGCATTGCGACTGGGCGGCCAATACACAAGTCGCATGCAGGCCATAGGACAAGCAGTCGGGTTTTAGGGCCGTTAATCGCAGGCTGGTAGGATGCGCGGACCAGGCGCAGGGGGGTGATCACCCGTCACTAAGGCGCTTCCGAAGTCACACTGTTGTAGCGGATCTGAAGCTCCGTACCGTTCAAAGCGTTGAGTGCCTCGATCTCGCTGGTCCACTGGAGTTTAAGGCCAGGGAACCCGCTTGGGCAGGCAACCCAATCGAAT
>JBFFMO010000064.1:0-10567 GCA_041554035.1 Allomicrovenator sp.
CCGCATGCTTCATTTTTCGTCCTCGTCAGCCAACCGTCTGAGCGCCGCTATCACTTGTCTGACCTGATAGGGCATTGCCTTTCCACCTTTGCCTTTCTGAAGGTTGATTCGAGGGTCCCAGGCCCAAGGCATCGAAAAAATATGATGACTTCCTCTGATTCGTGGCGGACCAAAAACCGTTGTTCGCGAGTAGTTGTGTGAATCGGACATTCGTTTCATGACCAACCTGCTCCGCAATCAATTCATCAAGGCTTTCGTGCATCTCGCCCCCCAACATGACACTATATATGACACCATAATTCGATATTCATTTCAGTAACTAGTCACTCGCAATCAGGCAGCGCTAGGACTTCCAATCGGCGCGCCTCGCTCACCGGCTCCCATGTGTAACTGAGGTTGCAGCCATTCTCGACATACGTGTCGTTGGTCGACGCAAAGACGCCGGGTTCCTCGCCCAGGCACTCGTGATCCGACGGAACTCGGTCAATCACGTAGGGTGCCTCGAGACAGGAATTATCGTCGGAAACCTGCCGCGCCATCACGTCCACCAATTCTGTCTCGAAGGCAGGACAGTCGACGTTGGAGCCATTGAATGGGACGGGCGTCAGGCCATCACCGATGCAGCTATTTCGGAAGCGCCAGATTCCGCCGTCCTTGTCTGCGGCGAAGGTCATCGACTGGTCACAACCCGACGGCCCCGAATACGGGAACTCCTTCTGGCCTCCCCAACATTGTCGGACCTCGTCATAACGCTCGCCACTCACGTCCGAAATACAACCGACGAGGACCAGTGCATTGACGCAAAGGGCTGTCGCTGCCGCTCATATTTTGGGTGCCATCTCCCCTCCAAAAAACCTTCTTCGAATCCGATCCGAAACGTGACCATCTCAACGGATACAGTGTCGCGATCTTAGCGCGCAAGTACTTTATCTTCCTTATTCTATGCCCCCCACTCCACCAGCCCCCTGTACGGCACCACCAAACTTGGGCTATGCGGGTCGTGAATCAGACTGCACTTGCCGCTGGTCGGAAATTTAGAGGTTAGTTTTGGATCCCACATTTTTCATACGAGTACTGGGCGGGCTCTTCGCCATCATGAACCCGTTCTTAGCTTTGCCCATGTTCTTGTCGTTAACCGATGGCTACGACTCAGCGTCGCAGCGCCGGACAGCGGTCAAGGTCGCGATGTCTAGCGCTGCCCTTTGCGGCGTTTTGGCCCTTGGCGGCACCTGGATCCTTCAACTTTTCGGAATCGGCATCGATGGATTTCGGATCGCGGGAGGTATCGTATTGATGACGATTGCGATGGGAATGCTCAACGGCACCGGTCACACCTCGCATCGCGGCACACCCGCTGAACGCGCCGAGAATAAAGAGCGTGATGATGTCTCGTTTTATCCTTTGGCGTTCCCGATGGTCGTTGGACCAGGAACGATCACCACCATTATCGTGTTCACCACTCAGGCAGATTCGGCCTACGAATATGGTTCTATCGCGATCGCGTTGACGATCGTCCTAACCATCCTGCTCGTGGTGCTTTGGCTCGCAGCGGATATCGGCAAACACATGTCGATGACCTTGCGCCTGGTGACCATTCGTTTGATGGGCATGATCGTGGCGGCCATCGCAGTAGAAATGGTTATGAACGGCCTCAAAGCCACTCTGCCCGGACTTGCCGGCTAAAGTTGTCTCCCCAAAATTACGAAAAGAAATATAAAAACGCGTCAATATGACGGATTCAGCGTGGTGCGTACCGGCGCATCATCAAACGCAAAGCCATCGCCAACAACATAAATAGTCCCGCCGGCGATGGTGATATCCCAGGCATTTTGCCGTTTAATATTTGCCGCCAATTCCGACAAAAAAGTCGGATCTAAAACCACAAAATCGACATTTTTTCCGGCAAATTGGTCGCTCAAAGCGTCCACGGTTGTGGTGCCTCGATGAGCGTAAATAATCACGCGCTCAGAAATTCGAATCGCGCGCTGCAGGCGTTCCGGCGTGGGTAAACCGATGTCGACCCAGAGCAAGGACCGGCCATCATCCGACATCAATGTCACCGACGGTTCTTCGCCCAAAGACAGGCCCGGCCCCATCTTCAGATAGGGCTGATATTCAAGCGAATACGCCAACACACGGGCCAACATATATTCGTCGGTTTCGCTCTGGTGGCGGTCCACGCGCAGTTCAAGGGTCTCGTAGACGCCCTTATCCGAGTCAGCCAAATTAATATTAAAACGAAAAAGCATATCAGGCTCCGGGCCAGGAATCGGGAACCACAAATCCGCGGCTCTGCTCGCGCCACTCTCCGTCGATTTGCACCATCGCTGCAAGGTGAAGCGGCCGAATCGACGCCAGTTGGTCTGGCTTCCACTCCCGGCTCACGTCAAAGTCTTGAACCGGCGACAACCAAAAAAGCCGAGGCAAAATCATCCACCGCGTTTGGGGCGCAAAATCCTGCAGCAGCGCGACGTCGCCCTGATGCACCCACCAGCCTCTCAAACCCTCAGGATTGGCCTCGGGGTGATGGGCCACGCGGAATCTGGGGTTCAGCGACTCGTATAAAACGCCGCGAATCAGCGCGGCTGGAACGACCTTTTCCTTAATACCCAAGCCGGACAATGCTCTTTTGCCCTCAGCCGTCGAGGCCAGCTGCATCTGTTTTTGCAGCATTTTGGCCCATTTCAGGTCCAGTCGGTCGACAGCGTTTGGTCCGTACCAAAACGCCTCACCAGCGGGCCCTGGATGGCCGAGGTAGAATTTCACGGCGAGTTCCCAATGATGCACCTGAGCGTCTCGACGAAAGATCAGGTCGAACTCGCCGACCGTCCCGCCCTGCCCGTGCACTTGCAGGTTTTTCGCCAAAACCGTGGCCGGCCCGACGGCTGAAATCCACACTCCAACCAGCGTTTCGAAATAGTCGCCAAGGCGTTTCCCGACCTTCGAAACGCGCTTTTCGAGGTCCGAGCCCGGACGACCAAGCCGAGCCAACGTCCCAGGGTATTGATCTAAATCCTCAAGCCCTTGGCTTTCGTCGATGATTTGCGGGTGTGAAACCAAAGATGGGCTCGAAAGAGCCCATTCCAGATCCCGCACGGACTGAGGAAGGTCGGGCCTCAACGGCGACGACGTCGCAGACCGAACAACGCGATCACGGCCAGCCATGAGGCGCCGCCGCCGACAGCTGAACAACCATCACCCGTAAGCGAATCACCACTGTAGTCCTCACCTTGCCATGGCACATAAACCGCAGGAACGACTTCGACAAACTCGGTCTGGCCGGCGTCGTCGACGCTTCCCATATCGGCTTCACCCATATCGGCTTCGCCCATGTCGCTGCCAACATCTGTACCCATATCGCTCCCTGCATCGGTGCCGGCATCGGCCATGTCTGCCGTGCAAGTCACTCCATCACCGGTGAAGCCGGCGTCACATTCACAGGTGAACAACCCGACGGTGTTGGTGCAGGTGGCGTTGGCGTCGCAATCATCCGTGCCGGCGACACATTCATCGATGTCCATACAGCCCGAACCCGCTGCCGAGCCATCGCCCTCAAAGCCCACGGGGCATGCGCACGTGAACGCCCCGACCGTGTTGGTGCAGGTCGCGTCGGTCACACAATCGTCGGTTCCAGCCGTGCACTCGTCGATGTCGGTGCAGCCGGTTCCAGCCGTCGTTCCGTCGCCTTCGAACCCCGCGTCACAAACGCAGGAAAAATCGTTGGGAGCAGGAGCTTCGATGCAGGTCGAATCGGACGAACAATTATCAGTGATGCCACAATCTGCAGCGACACACGTGTCATTAAACGCCACGGTTCCAACCGGACATGCACACGTATATCCAGGTGCCATCCAGACACTTAATGGGATTTCTGAGCAAGTCCCAGTACCGCAGGGATTGACTGCGCACTCGTTGATGTCAGTGCAACCCCATGTCCCTGTGCCGGTGGTTGTCCCGATCGAACCGGGCGTGCACGAAAACAAAAAGCTGTAATTACGGGTTGGGACGGTCCCCAAAATCGCATCACAAATGATGTTGTCGTTACACGCAGCCGAGGTGTTGGTGGCGCAGGTCAACATATTGCAGCCTGCGTCCTCCGCCGAGAGCGGAAACCCAGCAGAACCTGTGTTGTTCAGCTCAAACGCGTTGGTCAGGCCGTCGCCGTCTGCATCCAGGGCTCCAAGCGCGGTGCTCCAGCCTGTGGTGCGATACTGGATGCCAAAGGGGTTAAAACAGGGAGCCTGAGGGTCGTTATTTCCGGGGTCACAAGCCCCGCCACCAGAGGGGTGCACATGACAGTCCGTGCATTCGAACGAGTTGAAGCCCACGGGCAATTCAGGCAGTCCGTAACGCTGATTCACGTAGGGTGGGTAAGCCCAAGACACCGACGACACCGCGCAAAGCGACAAAACGTTGAGGAACAAAAACGGCTTCATATGGATACCTGCGAAAAACATTGAATTTCCACCATCATCGGCTGCCTTTGCCTACCGCTCAAGCAAACAATTCTGAAATCTGACGAATCGATTTCGCCAGTTCAGGGGCTCACGCGCAACTTCTTCGCCTCCCCGGGCACAAAACGCTGATCCAGGGGCTCATGCACGAGACCACCGCACGCCGAGCCTCCCGAAGGGGTGCTCTGGCGCAATTATTGCTCTATCATGCCGCCATGAGTCGTCTTGCCGTACTTGCACTTTTATTTCTCGCCGCGTGTTCCCCGGAGGCTTCCGAAACACCCGAGACCGATCTTTATCCGGACCGCTGTCATGCGCCCGAGGGCATAAACGCGGCCCCAAAAACCATCTTTGAGGCACTCACATTCATCGACTCGCTTCCCCGACCTGTGACGGTGCCTTGTGTTGTGGAGGCTTTGGAGAGGCCGATGTCGGTCATCGGGTCGACCAGTCCTTTCAGCGCCCAACCGGCGGCCGGCGACGAAGCGCCACGCATCTTTGCCGTCTACGAGACCCTGGTGTTGAGCTTTGTGCCCGATGGGGACGGCTCGCATGTGCTGGAATTCGCCGAGGAGCGCCCGAACGCCCGCTCCGTGAAGGCCGAACTCAAGATGCCTGTGGACGCCGAATTGGTATTTGCCGAAGCCTTTGAACATCTGGAAATGGGAACCGGCTCCGTGTGCGGCTCGTGCCATAAAAATGAACAGCCAGCCTGGGATATCGACTACGCCAACGCCTTCGAATCTCAGGCTTTGCGGCCCACGCCCAACGACGTGGTCGACCTCTACTCAATCTACGACCAGGCCGAGGCCTGCGACCCGGAAACCACGCCGGATCGATGTGAGATCTACGACGCCCTCTTCTACCGCGGCGAGATCGAGGATGGAGATTTCCCCCGCCCTCTACCGACAATTTTCGATTAAATTCGATCCGTCGCTGGGCCGCTTAAAAACTCCCGCCTCGGGCCGTGGAGCAGTTTTGACCCTTGCCAAGTGATTGACACCCCAGACCTTGCCGACTAACCAATAGGCCAACTACGCTTAAGAGGAGCCTATGAAACTCGCGACCCTTCGAGACCATACACGTGACGGAAAACTCGTCATCGTTCGACGCGACAACGCGGTTTACACTCACGCTTCCGACATCGCCCCCACGCTGCAATTCGCGCTGGACCACTGGGATAACGTCGCAGACCGACTTCAGCAGCGCGCCGCCGAGCTTGAGCGCGGGGTCGTTGAAGAACTCCCGGTCGAGCCCGACGAAATGGCTTCGCCGCTGCCCCGCGCCTACGAGTGGATCGATGGGTCGGCCTACATCAATCATATCGTACTCGTCAGAAAAGCCCGTGGCGCAGAGCCGCCTGCAACCTTGGCGACCGACCCACTGATTTATCAGGGTGGCTCGGGGATGCTGCTTTCGCCCACCGAAGACATCCCGCTTTATGACGAAGCGTGGGGACTCGACTTTGAGGCCGAAGTCGCAGTGATTCTGGGCGACACGCCCGTCGGCGTGTCCAAAGAAGACGCGCTCGACTACGTGAAACTGATCGTGCTCGTCAACGACTGCACGCTTCGAAACCTGATTCCTGCTGAATTGGCAAAAAGCTTTGGTTTCTTCCAATCCAAACCCGCCTCGGCGTTTTCACCCTTCGCCGTGACACCGGACGAACTGGGCGACGCATGGAAAGAAGGCCGCATCCACCTGCCTTTGAAATCCTATTATAATGAGGGACTTTTTGGTGATCCCGATGCTGGCCCCGAGATGCATTTCTCGTTTGCCGACCTGATCCACCATATCACCAAGACTCGCGCCTATACGGCCGGCACGATTTTGGGTTCGGGCACGATCTCGAATGAAGACCGCAGCCGCGGCTCGTCATGCCTTGCCGAAAAACGCATGATCGAAAAAATCGACGACGGTGAGTTCAAAACTCCGTTCATGAAAGTCGGAGACACCGTGCGTATCGAAATGATGAACGAGGCCGGCGAAAACATCTTTGGGACCATCTCCCAGAAGGTAGTCAAAGCGTGAAACTCTACGGATACTGGCGCAGCTCGGCGACATGGCGAGTTCGCATCGCGTTGAATTTCAAAGACATTCCTTACGAGTACATTCCGGTGCATCTGGTTCAGGATGGCGGGGAACACCGTACGGATTGGTACCAGGCGCTTAATCCAAGCCAGCAGGTGCCAACGCTTGAAGTCGAGCTTGACGGGTATACCAGGCATCTGGGGCAATCGCTGGCGATCTTGGAATTCCTGGAGGAGTTCAAACCCACTCCGGCGATGCTTCCTCAAGACCTCTACCTGCGTTCGCGAACTCGGCAGCTCGCCGAAATCGTGAACTCGGGCATTCAGCGGTTGCAGAACCTGTCCGTTTTGAATCATTTGAAGACGTTGAAGGTCGACTCCAATGCCTGGTCCAGAAAATGGATTTCGCAGGGCCTAACGGCATTCCAGACGGTTGCTCAAGAAACCGCTGGGACCTTTAGCGTGGGCAATTCTGCGAGTTGGGCCGACGCCTGCCTCATCCCACAACTCTATAACGCGCGCAGGTTTTCGATCGATTTGAGGCCCTTCGAGCGCCTGGTCGAAATCGAATCGGTCTGCGCAGAACTTGAGTGCTTCAAAAAAGCCCACGCCGACGCCCAGCCTGACGCGCAGCCATGAACACCCGGTTGGAAATAAAGGCGTTCAGGGACCTCTCGCTGGACGAGCTCTACAAAGTCCTGTGGTTGCGCGACATCGTTTTTGTCGTGGGCCAGAAGATCACGTCAGAGTCCGAAATCGATGGTCTGGACCCCGAATGCCACCATGCGATTTTGTGGCATGACGAACAGGTGATCGGGACGGCGCGTGTCTTTGCCGAGCGCAAACCCATGATCGTCGGTCGCGTGGCCGTCCACACAGACTTCCAGCGTCAGCGCCATGGGCGAACGCTCATGGAACATATCGGCCTTTGGCTGGCCGGCCGGCCAGCAGAACTGCATGCTCAAGCCCATCTCGAGGACTGGTACCGGTCGCTTGGATGGACTCGCCACGGTGATATCTTTGTTGAAGCTGAAATCCCGCACGTCATGATGACGCTGAACCAGACCCAGGAACTCAAATGACACCCGAACAAAAGCTCAAAGAACTCGGCATTGACCTGCCCAGCGCTCCCGCTGCAGCCGCGGCCTATGTGCCCTTCATGATTACGGGAAACCTGGTCATGACTGCCGGACAGATCTCGGTGAAAGACGGCGCTCTGATTGCTCAGGGTGTGGTCGGTCGCGAAATCGACATGGAGACCGCACAGGCCTGTTCAAGACGATGTGCCATCAACGTGATTGCTCAGGTCAAAGCGGCTCTGGGCGACCTTTCGCGGGTGACACGCATTGTGAAATTGAATGTATTTGTGGCGAGCACGCATGAGTTCACTCAACAGCACCTTGTGGCCAATGCCGCGTCGTTGCTGGTTGCCGAGGTCTTTGGTGAAGCTGGCCAACACGCACGTTCGGCCGTCGGAGTCGCATCTTTGCCTCTGAACAGCCCTGTCGAAATCGAAGCCATCGTGGAATTCAAAGATTAGTAGGCAGCCGATGCTACGAATTGACGGTCCGACTCTACGAGCAAAACTCAATGACGGGACGGACCAATGATCATGTCAGGCTGAGCAATGCTTTGCGTTGCGCCTAGGCATGGTTCCATAAGCCAAACGTAATGCCGAGCGGGAGTCCGGCGAGCGAATCACAATCCGCTGACCGCTCACTGCTCACTGCTCACCGCTCACCGCCAACCGGAGTCGAAGATGACCCATATCGATGTCACGCAACAATCGTTCGAAGCCGATGTCATTCGCCAGTCGTATGAACACCCCGTTATCGTCGATTTCTGGGCCCCTTGGTGTGGCCCGTGTCGCACATTGGGTCCTGTCCTTGAGGCGCTCGCTGCAGAGGCCAAGGGCGATTGGGTCTTGGCTAAGGTCAACACCGAGGAAGCTCAGCAGCTGGCGACCGATTTTCAAATCCAGGGCATTCCCAACGTCAAAGCGTTTGTGAACGGCAAGGTCGTCGATGAATTCGCAGGCGCCCTGCCCCGGCCCATGATCGAAGACTGGCTCAAGAAAGTCGTGCCCTCGTCGATGGACAAGGCGATCGTCGCCGCCCGAGGTCACCTTCGCGACGGGAATATCGAGGCCGCACGCCCCGTGCTCCAGGAAGCACACGTCGAAGATCCCACTCGTATCGATATCAGGATCTACCTCGCCGAAGTCGCCGTCCACGACGGGAAGCTCGACGAAGCCCGCGCGATTTTGGACAAGATTCCTGAGTATCAGGAGGATAAATTCGCGCAGGACTTTGCCCTCGCCTGGCTGAAGCTCGAAAAAGAGCTGGCCAAGACCAGGGGTGACGCGGCAGAACGCCTGGCAGCAGATCCCAAAGACCCGCAAGCCCGTTGGGACCTCGCGATGATCAAGTTCGGCAAGGGCGATGCCGAGGACGCCCTCCGCCAGCTGCTCGAAATCTTCAAGGCGAACCGCGCCTGGGGCGATGAAGCGTCACGCAAGGCCATGATCCGGGTGTTTAGGGCCATCGGGGAAGACGACCCGCTGAGCGTGTACTGGCGGTCTCAGCTGGCTCGCTGGATGTACTGACGTTTCCGTCTGAATCCAAACACCACCGCCAAAACCCAAAATCCCATCAAACCGCCGACACTGTTGCAGCCGTCGTCGGTCGCGCCAGAAGAGCCGTTGGGCGACCCGTTTGTGGTGCCCCCATCCATGGTGGAGGTATTCATGTCGGTTCCAGGTTGGCTTCCAGTGTCAGGGCTCTGGCTCCCGCCATCCACATCCGTGTCTGGTTGGGTTCCAACGTCCGTGGTCTCGTCGTCAGCAAGTGACACCAATGGCTCATGAAACGGAATGCTGGCATCACACACATAACCCGCCGAGTACTCGATAGCGCCGATATCGAGCACCGTATCGCGCGTGTTTGCGCAATAGTCGAACTCCACCATCTCGGAGCGCCCAGCATCGATCAAATCCGTGACGTTGACGGGCCGAAAATCCAGATTTGATGCGTCCACAAAAAAGTTCACAGGGCTTAGTTGATCCAAATTATTGGACTGGGTGGCACTCCCTCCATCACGTTCTCGAATCCGGCCTTCGACGATATTATTGGCGACGACGGCCGTGGATTCGGCAAAGCGCACGTCGATGCCGCTGGTGCCAATCAAGGTGTTGTTGATCAGGCGAACGTCCTTGCCTTTATTGATGTAAATCCCGACGTCGGAGCAATTGGCGATGATATTATTTCGCATCACCCCATTCTGATGTTCGGGCGTGCAGGTCTGGTCTTCACAAACCGAATCGGGCGCGGTCCCCCCGCCACCAAAAGACAAACCAAGCCGCGTCGCCCCATCGTGGTCCCGCGAGCACACGACAAGATTGGCGTCAAAAAGACCGTCCCGTGAATTCCCTTTCAGGAACGCCGCATAGGACACGCCGTTGCCTTGCCCTTTGGCAAAATCGTGAAAATAATTTCGACGAATGATCCATCGTCGACCACCCACCACATCGATCTTGGTGACCGGATTGGAGGTCTGGCGCTGCGCTTCATCGTAAAACTCGTTGAACTCGATCAAGACGTCGTTGGGATAGGTGCCCGGCACCTGCCCGTTTCCGTTTCCCTTGATCTGCGCATTAAAATTGATGACGCGGCTGTTTCGAATCACCGTCCGGTCGGCTGCACCCACGATATGAAACGCGTGTTCACAATCCGAGTCGTTGGCACATACGCCGCGAATCGTCAGGTTATCAAAGGTCCAATCGGGGGCGTTCACCTTGAACCCTTCAACCGCATCAAACTCAATCACAGCACCGTTTGCGCCCTTGACCGTGATCGGCCCCGGTCGATTCACCGAAATATTTTGCTCGATTCGATACGTCCCCGAGACCAGCTGAATATCGTCGCCAGGGTTGGCTTCTTGAACCGCTGTCAACAACCCGCCAACATCAGAAACGGTGCGGGTTTCCGCATTCGCTGCCATCGGCAACACGCACACAAATATGAAAATTAGTTTTCGCAATTTTGGCCTCCATGAAAGACATGATAGGCCATGGTGAAACTTCCA
>JBFFMO010000065.1:0-10562 GCA_041554035.1 Allomicrovenator sp.
GATCGAGTGGTGCGAAAAGCTTTGGCCAAGGACAAAGCTGAAAGATTCCGTTCTGCCAACGAGTTTTTGTTGGCGTTGGCAGCCGACGCGGTGGCGAAACCCGTGGTCTTCGGCCTTGATATTCGAAGTCTTGAAGAGCCGTCCACACAGGAGTTTGTCGTTGGTGGAGGTCAAGACACGGAAAGTCATGTCGACGGCCCATTGAACATGCAGACCCTGCCATTTACGACCGCGGCCTCGCGTATCGAAGACGCCATTCCGTTTGCAAATTTGCCTCGAAAAACGCCCGTTCCGGAAAAAATTCGGGCCACCGAGACCAGCTCAAGCCTTAGTGACCTGCTTCCTCCGCCCGGCATTGCGACCGGGAGTTCAGCCTCTGCAATCTTGCGCATCATTGAACCCAGTGATGAACAGGAAGTGATCATGCTGACGAAGAAGGTCGACGATTCTGCCGAACGCTTTCCGACCAAAGCGCCGAAGAGTGGAGAACATCTCGTGACGGCGCGGCAATCGACGCCTGCGCCCACCGAGGCGTGGTCTTGGGGTGAGGGCGCAAATGCAGCCGTCGAGGAAGAAGAAGAGCGAGCGCTCACAGGGCCTCACCCTGCGGCAGTGCAGCGTTCACGGTCGTGGGTGTGGTTTATCCTGATCATGATCATCGTAGGTGCTGCGGCCGCAGCGGTGATGCTGACCCCACTCGGCATATCGCTCGGACTTCAGTGACGCGTTAGTCTGAGTTCATAGGGGATGCATGACGCCGTCCCGCGGGCACGGATGAAATAGACACCGGCCGGCAAATCGATCTCAAGCTTACCCGCCAAGTCCGCCCGAGCAATCAACGCATCCGTCGAATCGACAAGCTCAATGGTCGCGCCGACCCCAGTGTTGACGCTGCTGATCATGACCTTATGCGTTTGCATGGGTGTTCCATCGAGCAGAAACCCGAAGACATCGACATCGTCTTTTCCGAAGAATCCACGGGCCGTAGTCTCGATCCGGTCCGCTTGGTCAAATGAATCGTTGGGTTCGATCTCCAAATCAGCCCCCTCAATGATTGTGGCTTGCATGCGGTAGTCGAAGGTCTTTCGATCGGCCGGCCCCAATTGAACCGGACGTATCGAGACCTCTGTTTCCCCGGGATGAAACTCGTCTTCACACACCTCCACCGAGCGCGTCGATGCATCGAGGACCCAGGTTCGCTCGCCAGCTGCCGTGTTAAGCGTCAGGCCGATCACATCTCCCTCTTGAAGGGCATCCACCTTGAGCACCATCGTCGCCCACTTTCTGGCCTTGGCTGCGAACTCATACGCTGGCTCGCCAGCGTCCACGCCTGCGTCGGGTGAGCCTGCGTCAATCGAGGTTGGAACGATAACGATGGGGAGGCCCCCCGCATCCACCTGGGGGATCAGGGGCAAGTCTGGCACCAGCACACCGAGGGTGAAGCGATCGATGTCCTCCGCCGCATAGAACGTCCCTTGCAGCTCACCGGGCACCAAGAGCGGTCTGGCCATTCGATCGTTGGGCTCCACCTCTACATTTTGCTCCAACTCGGTTTGCAGCGAGGTTCGCAGCAAATATGGCGAACGCCGGTCAAACCCACCCGTGGTGGTGATGACGACAAAGAGGGGTTGATTGGCAGCCTTCTCCCATGCTGGAACGCCGCCACGCTCGCCCTGGGCGCCTCCAAATTGCATCGCAGCCAAGGGTGTGTCGAAGCGTTCCGAATCGAAGATCCTCAACACCTGGGTCACACCATGCACCGGCTCGTAGTCGATTCGAATCACCTGCGCGAGGTCTGACGCCGGGAGCACAAAAACATCTCGGTCGTCTGGACGGTCGATGAGGCCTTGAATTTCGCTCGGCACCGCCAGCGGGATGGCGATTTCGGGATCATCGTTGGGTTCGGCTTCAACGTTGGCGTTCATCCTTCGAGCAAACTCGATACGGTACGCGCCCTTCCCGTCAGCCGCAGATCGAACAGCAAAGCGTAGGGGCTGCGATCCAATCTTGAGGACCGAAACGACCTCGGCCTCACCGGCTCCGCTGACGTCGTACGTCAATGGAGGTGATGTCCCCGAACCCGCCTGAAGATGCAATGAAAGGTTCAACCCCGGACTTTCAGGAACCACGCGGAGTTCCACGAGTTCCTCGGCCGCGATGGACGAGGTCAGCGCAAACCAGTCGATGTCGCCGGGTGATTCCAGCACCGCACTAAACGAACGAAGCTCGTGTCCAAGAGCCAATGATGTGGCGTCTTCTGGAGCGTCGTTGGGCTCTTTCTCCACGGTGTCGGGAGACTTTTCTTCGATTTCGACACGCTGCGGTTTGCTGGCTTCAACGGCGCGACGAACCGTGTTTTCGCATTTGCAGTCGACAAAGGTCGCCGCAAGAACGAGAGCAAAAAAAACCCGCACCGAAGCTGTCCGGTACGGGTGATGGGCAGCGAAGGATTTCACTTCTTATCGAATCTCTTCACCAGTTCGGTGGTGAGGTCTTGGTCAGGCTTGGCAAAAAGAACTGCGGAGCGCTCCACAATCATGTCGTAGCCGAGCTCCTTGCCCATGGCCTCGATGATTGGACCCATGCGGTCAAAAATCTTCTTCGTGGCTTTGGCCTCGGCCTGACTCAACTCGCCCTGCAACTGAATGAACTTCTGCTGAAGCGAGTACATGTCCTTCTGAAGCTGCATGGCGCGTTCACGCTTGGTGTCGTCGCTGAGCATCGAGGCGTTCGACTCCAGGTCCTCTTTTTTCTTACGTACTTCGTTCTGGACCTTGTCGAGTTCCTTCTGCTTCTGGTCGAACTCCTTCTGCAGCTTGTCTTTCGCGGATTTGCCTTCCTTGGTCATGCCCAGAGCACGCTGCAAATCAATGTAGCCGACCTTGGACTGAGCCGAAGCCGTCTGTGGAAGAATCAACATCGCGGCAAAAGCCATCACCACAACAAGTCTAAAAAATCTGAAAGGAACCATTATGTACTCCAAGGACTCAGCTTAGAAAGCGTTGCCAATACTAAAGTCGAACACCAGTGGTTTTTCATCCCGCAATCTTGCGAGAGGGATTCCCCACTCGAATCGCAAGGGGCCAATCGGGCTAAACCAACGGAAGCCCAATCCCACCGATGTACGCAAAACATCGTTATAGTCATTATCTGCGTTCGAAAGCACGTCAAGCTTCAGCGTGAGCGGCTGACCGTTATCAAAAGCATTGCCGGCATCGGCAAAGATGACGCCCTTGATTCCGATGGCGGTCAGGATCGGGAACTCCACCTCAGCGGTCAAAATCAGTCGTTTATTACCACCGATTCCAAAATCGAAACCGGCGGTGCCCGGGTCCCCGGTATCGCCAGCGACCAATCGCGACGGTCCGAGTGCAAAACGGTCAAACCCGCGGACGGTCGTTGGACCACCCACGTAGTAACGTTCGAACAGCGGCACAGGCTTGTGAGGGTCGGTGCTTTGCACGTAGCCCACTTCACCGTTGAGTCGCAGAACGAATTCCCAGAATAAAGGGAAGTACCAGCGGGTCTCACCGTCGTACTTCACGAACTCTACCTGGCTTAATGTCACGTTATCGTCCGCCCATTCCACAGTTCCCGAAGTAAATGTGCCTTTGGTCGGGAAAAGTCGGTTGTCACGGTTGTCGTAGGACAGACCTCCCTGAACGCTGCTCGTCAATCCACCGCGGAAAAGGTTGCCGACCTGGCGAGAGTTTCGACCACTTCGACCGCCTGGGCGCAACTCAACATCTTCGAGTTTGTAGGTGAAATTGGCGCGTAATTCGTCGGTCAACGGGTAACCGAAGGTCAGGTTTCCACCGCGTGAGCGACGCGCAAAATCTTGGAAGAGATAATCAAAATTGTAGAGGTCGAACCCAAACGACCAATTGCTGTCCAGAAAGTACGGTTCCGAGAACTGGACGTTGAACAGGGTTCGGATGCTTGAAACCTGGGCCTGGAAGCTCAGCGATTGTCCGCGGCCAAACAGGTTATTCTGAGAAATCTGAGCGTTGAGGATAAACGATTCAAGGCTTGAGAAGCCGGCACCGACCTGGAACGTCCCGGTCGGTCGCTCGCCGACTTCGACCCTGACATCGATCACATCGTCCCGCTCAGCGCGCTGAGTGGTGACTTCGACTTTTTCGAAGAACCCGAGGCGCGTGACCTTGGCTTTGGAAGTTTCGATGCCCGTTTGCGAAAACAACTGACCTTCTTCGATGCCCAGTTCGCGCCGAATCACTTTGTCGCGAGTCTTGGTATTACCCACGACCTCGATTCGACGAATATAGACTTTCGAGCCCTTCTGGATGTCGTACGTGATGTCGACTTTACGCTCGCTCTCACGAACTCGCGTCAACTGATTGATGTTCACGTACGCGTAACCGGCGTCCATGTACTCGCGCCGCAGAGTCTCAATGTCCCGGCGCATCGTGGTCACGCTGAACGTGGTGTCCGGCTTGATCGTGATTTTGGCGCTGAGTTCTTCTTTGGGGATGATAAAATCGCCCTGAACATCGACTTCACCGACATCAAACTGAATGCCTTCTTCGATGGCCACAGTGATGTACAAAAATCGTTTATCGCGTGAGAGCCGCACGACAGGTCGCTTGACCTTCACCTGAACGTAACCCTTATCGTAATAATAGGCCGTGATTCGTTGAATATCCTGTTGGAATGCTTCTTCCTTGAACGCACCAAAGCTGGTCAGGAATGAACCCCAATCGCCCTCTCGGGTCGCCATGATATTCTTGAGTTCGGCGTCTGGGACTTCTTTATTTCCCAGAAAGGTCACGCGCCTGACTTCGACTTTTGCGTACTCGTGAATTTTGAACACGATGCGAGCGGCTTCAGGAGTCGCGGGGTCAATCTCGACCTCGCCCTCGACTTCAGCCAAGAAGAACCCTTTTTCAGTGTAGAGCTGACGAATTTTTTCGGCGTTGGCTTTCACGGTCGAAATTTCCAGAACCGTGTTCGGCTGGATATTCACGACCGCCTGAATGTCATCAAGCTCGATCTCTTCGTTGCCTTCGTAGGTGATTTCAGTGACCGCGGGTTTTTCCACCACGATAAAGGTCACAATCACGCGCCCCTCTTTGGTGCGCGTCGCGTCGACTTTCACGTCGTCAAAGAAGCCAAGCTTGTAGATTCGTCGAATGTCGCTGCCAATGGTCTCCAGCGAAATCGCGGTCCCTTTGGCTTGTCGGACTTGATTCAGCACAGACTCGGCATCAACGCGTCGATTGCCTGAAACCGCCAGTTCGTCGACGACATCGCCCTCTTTTGCGGCATCGCCAACAGGAAGGGGCTTCTGGTTCGCAAGCCGAACGTTAGCCGCATTGGATGCGGGCTGGAGAGTGGTTCGTGACGGAGCTTGAGCCCAAGCGTTCGAACACATCACCATTGAGGCAATGAGTCCAAGAAGGACCCAGCGCTCACTTGTCTTTAGGTGGAATTGACCAAATGCGTACACGTGCTGCCTTGTAACCCGGGCCTTTGCGGCCGCGCAAAAAAGCCAAACATCCAAAATTCAGCCTGCCTTTGCGGGCTCGGCGTCGTGCTCGGGAGCCCGACGCGATGGATCGACGATGAGATGCTCTGGAAGACGCCCGCGTGTGCGCACGTCACCTGGTATCAAAGGGACGAGTTTCCCTTGGTCCACAAGCAATTGAACATCCATTTGGTCAGCCAGTCTGGGGTCATGCGTCACAACCACCACAGTAATCCCCGTGGTTTGATTGAGTTCGCGCAGAAGCGCATGTATCTCAGCACCCGTAGACAGGTCAAGGTTACCGGTGGGTTCATCGGCGAGCAGAAGGCGCGGATTCATGAACAAGGCCCGCGCGATCGCGACGCGCTGCTGTTCACCGCCTGAAAGCTCCCCAGGTTGATGCTGTAGCCGTTCGGCGAGGCCAACCTTGGTCAGAAGCTCAAGAGCACGCGCCTCGGCATCCACCCGCTTCTGCCGAGCTATCAAGCCCGGCATCATTACATTTTCAAGGGCGGTGAATTCGGGCAGCAAATGATGAAATTGAAAGACAAACCCGACGTGTTCGTTTCGAAACTTCGCCAGAGCCGATGAGGGGCGCGAGAAGATATCCGCGTCATCAAACATCAACTTACCGCCCGTAGGCGCGTCCAGAGTCCCCATGATTTGCAAAAGCGTGCTTTTGCCCGCCCCGCTCGGCCCCATGATCGCAACCCGATCTCCGGGCATGATGTTGAGGTCAACTTCCTGCAAAACATTGAGAGTTCGTCCACGATGCAGAAAGCTCTTGGAGAGCTTGCGCATTTCGAGGAGTGGCTTATCAGTCATCACGTAAACCCTGTACGGGATTGAGGCGTGCGGCCTGAATCGACGGATAGATAGTAGCTAAGAACGAAATCACCAGCGTGGCGAGCACGACGACTGTGATTTCGGAGGGGTCGACGTCCACGGGCAACGTCGAGATATAATAAACTTCAGAGTTCAGCGGAAAGCCGAATTCGGCCAAGAACCAACAGATTCCGAGGCCCGAAATGAGGCCTAAGAACGCGCCCACCGTCCCGATGACCATTCCCTGAAAGATGAAGGTCTTCATGATGCCCTGATTGGTCGCTCCGAGGGCCTTCAAGATCGCAATCTCGCGCCCCTTTTCGATCACAATCATGATGAGCATGGCCACGATCGAGAAGCTCGCCACCAGGATGATGAACGTGAGCACCACAAACATCGCAATCTTTTCCAGCTTGAGGGCGTAAAAGAGGCTGCGGTTGAGCTCCTGCCAATCCAGCACATCGATGTTTTTGGAAACCTGTGCCTGGAGTCGCTCGGCGATCGCAGGCGCATGCTCAACGTCTATCGTTTTGAGTTCAATGCCGGTAATCCCTTCGATCGAAAGGAACGACTGAGCGCTTTTGAGGCTCGTGTAGGCGTAGTTGGCATCATATTCGTACATGCCGCTGTAGAAGACTCCGACCACGCGAAACGGACGGCTACGTGGAATCGGGCCCATCGGCCCCATCTCACCATTTGGAGTCACGACATTGACTTCGTCACCCAAGGAGACTTGCAGCGAGCGCGCGAGTTCTCGGCCCACGATGATGCCAGGCAAGTCGCCCGCCGAAGTCCCGTCATCGATGCTCGGCATCTCGGATTCTCCGGAGTCATCGTCCAATAACCCCGGCATGAAGCCCTCGTCGCCGTATTCGTCGCCTGAAGCCACTTCGGCCTCGGGAGCCTCGGGCTCACCGGCGAGGTCGGGGACATCAGGCAAAACGGGCTTGAATTCGGGGACGAGGACTTCCCCTGCCGTTTCGTCCCGCTCGTCTCGTTCTTTACGAACCTTGCGCAGTAACTCGCCCAGGTCTTCGTCGCGCTGTTTTTCGACTTCGTCGAGCAGAGCCTGAGGATTTTCCAGATACTCGATCTTACCTTTCTCGATGTCATGGACGAGGTTGCTGACCGCACCGACCTTTGCGATATCGACTCCGCGAAAGATTACGCCGGACAGATTGGTGGGACTTGAGACCATGACTTCGGCCTCAACGAACGGGCTCGCCCCGGTGACGGCTGAGTCGTTGCGAGCAATCGCTTCGATTTCGTCGGCATCAAGAATGAAGTCGTCGTCGACCGAGCGCAAAACGATATGGGCGCGTTGTCCGATGATCTTTTGTTTGAGGTCCTTCTTGAACCCGCCCATTACGCTCAGCACCACGATCAATGCGGTCACTCCAAGAGCGACGCCAACGACACTGATCATAGTGATAATCGAGAGCACGCTTCTGCGGCGCTTGGCCATCAGATATCGCGTGCCAATGAAGCGTTCATAAGACATCAGTCAATATCCTCGACGGCATCCATGGATTCTCCGCTTCCTGCTTTGAGCAGATAAGCTTCGACAAACCCGTCCAGTTTTCCGTCCAACACGGAGTCAACGTTTCCGACGGTGTAGCCCGTTCGAAGGTCTTTGATTTGTTTGTAGGGATGCAAGACGTACGACCGGATCTGGGATCCGAAAGCCACAGCTGATTCACCAGCGTGAACCTCTTGGGCTTTTTCCGCACGTCGCTGAAGCTCTGCTTCGTACATCTTTGCGCGCAGCATCTTCATCGCTTTGTCACGATTCTTGTGCTGCGATCTTTCCGCCTGACAGGCCACCACGATTCCACTCGGCTTATGGGTAATACGCACGGCCGAATCGGTACGGTTGACGTGCTGACCACCCGCGCCTGATGCGCGATAGGTGTCGATCCTGAGGTCCCCGGTATTGATCTCAACTTCGATATCGTCATCGATTTCGGGGATGATCGTCACCGCAGCAAAACTCGTGTGCCGCCGTTTATTCGCGTCAAAAGGAGAGATTCTAACCAGACGATGCACGCCTGATTCCGCCTTGAGGTGGCCGAAGGCGTAAGGGCCCTCGACTCGAAACTCGGCCATCTTGATGCCGGCTTCATCACCATCTTGGAAGTCCGTGATCTCGGTTTCCCAGCCCTGCTGTTCGCAATAGCGAAGGTACATACGAAACAGAATCGAAGCCCAGTCCTGACTCTCCGTCCCGCCTGCTCCAGGCTTGATGGTCACGATGGCGTTCATGTTGTCTTGCTCGCCCGAAAGCATGCGCAACTTTTCCATCGAGTTCAGCTGATTTTCGACATCCTCTAAAGCTGCTTCGCCCTCGGCCAGTGAATCGGGATCTCCGCCCACTTCATCCGAGAGATCAGAAAAAGCCTTGGCGTCTTCAAGCCTTGCCGTCAATCGTTTTACCGAACTCAAGATCTCTTGAGCGGCCCCACGCTCGCGCATCAATGACTGCGCTTTTGCAGCGTCGGTCCAAAACTCTGGGTCCTGACTTAAGGCATCAAGTTCTTCAACGCGCGCACGCTTTTCTGCGACGTCAAAGATGCCTCCCGAGCTCGCGCAGTCGTGCTGCGAGCTCTAGTGCGTTTTGTCGGATTTCATTGCTGTTCATGTTCTTGTCTCCACAGCCCAAACGAGGGCCGCACTTCTAACCACGATGCGCATTAGGTGTCAATGTAGGGTCCGCGCTCGTCAGCGAATCAAGCGGCCGAAACGCTCCCAGCGCACGCCATCTGGACCGAGCGACCACCACAAAATTCGAGCGCGACCTTCGATGTTTTGGATCGGTACCTGCCCCCAACATCTGCCGTCGGCTGATTCGTCGCGGTTATCACCCATCACAAATACGTGGTCGTCCTGAACCTTGATCGGTCCAAAATCCCGAGTTCTCGCGCCCACAAATCGGACGCTGTACTCGACTTCGCCATTATCCTCGCGCTCGAGCGTCTCAAGCGGACGCAGAAACTCGCCGGTGGCTTCCTGGCGGATGAAGGTGCGCTCAAAAGGCTTTCCGTTAACGATGACCAGGTTCTCGCGGACTTCGACCGTGTCTCCCGGCAACCCAATCACACGCTTGATCATATCTCGTTCGCCTTCGAGCGACGAGGCATCAAGGCAGCTTCTCATCGCTGCAGGTTGCATTTGAAGGTAGGTCCGGGCCTCTTCGCTCGGAAAGAGAAATACCACGACGTGGCCACGTTCAGGGCTCGCCCAACGGATCAAATAATCTGACTTAAAAGGAAATCGAATCCCGTACGAATACTTGGTCGCAAAAAGATGGTCGCCGATAAGCAATGTGGGCTTCATGCTTCCCGAGGGAATCTGAAATGCGCCCAGGACGAAGGCCCGAAGAAATAATGCGGTCACGGCCGCAATCCCAATGGTTTCCGCGTATTCACGCCACGCCGATTTCTCGTAGGGCACCAATTCTCGCTCAACGAGCGCCCCAAGTCGCTCCAGTCCCCCGCGGACGTCGTCGATCTCGGCATCGATCAACATCTTCCGAAAGTCTCGAAGCGAGGCTTCGACCGCGTTCCTGCCCGTTTCAGGCATTCTTTTCGTGCGTTTCAGTCTCCCCTCAATATCCCGGACTTCGCGACGTGCTTGATCGAGAAAGCGCGCGTCTTGCTTCGGTGTCGCCAAGATTGAACCTTTATGGCTTCGAGTGTGAACCGTCGAATTCGTGAATCATGTCCACGACGCGAGCTTCAGCGATGGAACATCGGGACATGCGCTTTTTGTTTCGCCAAAGATGACGAACTTGAACAAAAACGCTCAGTCCTTCTGCAAGCCTTCGAGTTCGATGGGGTATTTGCCCGTAAAACAGGCCTCACAGAAGCTGGTCGGGCCGGTCGCACCCACGGCCTGACGAAGCCCACCCAGACTCAAATATGCAAGGGAGTCCGCCGTGATGTAGCGCCGAATCTCTTCGAGACTATGCGAAGAGGCAATCAATTGGCTGCGCTCAGGGGTGTCGATTCCGTAAAAACAGGGGTTGGTCGTGGGCGGACTCGCCACCCGGAAATGGACTTCTTTGGCGCCCGCTTCCCGAATCATTTTAATGATCTTTCGGCAAGTTGTGCCGCGAACGATCGAATCGTCGACGACCACAACGCGTTTGCCTTCCAGGATGGTCGCGACGGGACTGAGTTTCAGCTTCACACCGAAATGCCGAATGCTGTTCGAGGGCTCGATGAACGTTCGGCCGACATAATGGCTGCACACC
>JBFFMO010000066.1:0-10538 GCA_041554035.1 Allomicrovenator sp.
CCGCGCTGACGTATCATGTGCGGAAACCCCGCCGGCGTTAGACATCCTCGTGATTCGATCGACGCACACAAAACGAATTGATGGAACTTGCCTAAGCCGTGTCTAGCCCCCGAATTTATGACATCGGTTCCCAAAAAGACGAAGCGCCTTCCGAGCGGTTCCAGCAGCGGGATGCGACGATGGGTAGCGAGCCATGAAGTGGCTCGAGCGATTGGCCGCGAACAGGCCCCATCGGATTCGGCCAGATATACTGTTCTGATGAGTCGTGACCATCAGTTCTGATAGCCCAGGTGCCTGCCATCCAGCGGGGATTCCACGAGTTATTGAGCCGGCTTTTACCGGAAAGGCATATCGCGCTCCGTGCACAAGAAACTCGAGAAGATTCCGCCTAATCACGCGACGTCCGTCTTTGACAAAGAGATCTGCGATATAGGATCAGGGAGCCGACAATCCCGTGGGTGAGGATGAGAATGACGAAACTAAGCATCAATACTGGCACCTTTGCCGGGTGCTCGGGCGAGCTGGTCCAAGCGGGTAACACGACCTCCAAAGTGAAGCTGTCGATCTTTGGCCGTACAACGGTCGTCGACATCCCGAACGAGTGTTTCGCCTCCGAGGGGGAGCCATTTGACCTCTTTGCGAGCTTCGAGAAAGACATCGTCGTCGACCGCAGATGGGAGGCCGGCGAGGCGACCCGCGACTGGTGGCTAAAACAAGCCCGCCTTGTGTCGGCCGAGACCTGGGCTGTGCACCTCGAGCGCGTCGAGGCAGTCGAGCGTACCGCGAAAGAAGAAGCCGCTCGGTTGTTGCAGCGGCTCAAAGATGAGGTGCCGCTGGACTCGAGCTACACGCAGGTTGACGCGTACTTTCGAGAGCACGAATCGATGTTTCGGCCGTTCCGTGTCCAATGGCGTGCGCGCCAAAAGGGGCTCGGAGACGAAGCCCAAATCACAAGGTCGCATGAGGTCATGGTGCTGCAGCGCGTCGCGTTTCGCGCATGGTGGGCCATACAGCCGCGTCCTACCGAGAGCTGCCGAGAATTTCTGGAGGCCGTTTGGTCTGGTAAGGACTATCAGGCGATGACGGCTGCCGAGTACGAGGCGTTTGACCGATGGGGACGCGAGGCCGTGGAATTGAGTCTCAACCGCTGGCGCGACGAACCGATTGCAGTCCGAGAGTTGGGCGAACTGCCAGCCGGCCACCCCTGGCGCGAGTTCATCGGGCTCGACCCAGGGGAGGCTGTCCGTCAAAGCTTCGCCTCGATAGCGTCGCACGTACCGCAATGGATAGCGTCCTTCGCGCAGGCTGTGCGGGTTATCTACACGCTGGAGGTCGCGGGCGAGCACTACCTGCTCTACGCCTGCGACATGAATGAGGGTTACGGGGCGCAAAGCCGCCCGGTGCTTTCGGTCCTCGTTGGAGCGCCGCCACTTGATTCCGCACGGCTTGCTACCATTGATGAGCGGCTGCCGGATTACGTTCGCAAGGCTGGCTGGAAGGTCCCACCAGAGCTCCGTGAGCTTTATGCGATTCATCACGGCTTGGGTCGACTTGCATCGTGGGGGTTCCGCTACGACAACGCTGGCAGCATCTATCCTGTGGAGCAGCTCTCGCTACTCGGCGAAATCATGAACTCGATCGCTGAAGAGCAGAACTTCCAGCCCGACGGGTATTGTTTTGATGACCTCCTGACTTTTTTCGAAGACGGCGCCGGCAATGGACAGAATTTCCTTCGGCGGGAAGGCAACGTCGTGGGTACGGTGGACTGGGACCACGAAACACGCGAGATCAGCTATGCGCCGACGTCTTTTTGGAGCTTCCTTGAGGAATCCCCGATGCGGTGGTGGTTCGGCGAAGCGCAAAGCCGTTCTTGAGTCGTGTTTCGCGTCGTTGATTTCTCACGTATCTCAAACCATGAACACAATCTTCGCGGATGACGCGGTCGTGTGGTCGCTGTGGCGCTAATTGCGCGCAATTCTGGGTCGTGGGATGCGGCGATAAATAAATCACTATAAGATAACTCAAAAAGCTAGCCGCGAAGCGGTCCCAAGCATTCTTCCCAATCTACGGACTGGCGTGGTCATGCTGCATCGAACGTCGATGCTGGGCATCTTAATCGCTCAAGAAAATTTGCAGCAGCCGTTTGAGAATCGATGACGACATTACTTGATGACGCCGCTTGGCGAGATATCACACAGTTTTGGCGGGAGTTTGCGCGCATCCCTCAGCTTTCCTTCGAAGACTCCATTCTAAAGACCGTCGACGCACTCCAAGCGTTGATGCGCGGTTCGCACGTGCTGGTCGTTGTGCAGATGCGCATAAACTCAGCACCGCAACTCGCAGGCTTCTATCCAGTGGTGTCGCGCGACTTCGGGCCTGACAGGGAGGCCCGCTTGGCGATTACGCATCAATGGGCGAGTCACGAACCTCACTTAGAACGGGATCCTGTACTGCGAAAAATTGTCGAGGGGGTGGGGGTGTTACGCCTTGTGCGCCATCAGGCGGATACAACTCCGGAAGCCTGGAGCACCGCGCCGACCCGACGTTTGTTGGAGCAGTTGAAACTCGCAGATCGGGTGAACGTGGTCATTCCCGTTTGCCTTGACGTTGAAGTTTCGTTTTGCGTCGACAGGCCATTGGGGCAGCCAGCGTTCGACGACCGTGATCGCGAGATCATTCTTCAAGTCATTGATGCGCTGGTGCCACTCGCGACCAATATGGTCCGATTCCATGGGCTCATGCCGGGTCAGCATCGGCTGGAGGACTCCGAGCGTCGCGTCGTGGAACTCTTGCTCAGTCCAACGCCGGAAGAAGACGTTGCCGAAACCTTAGGGATGGACCGCGACGAGTTACACCAAGTGGCCGAAGCAATTTACGCGAAGCTCAATGTTCGTTCACGCTTAGACCTTATGCACTTCTGGCAGGCGACGATCGACGTCTCTCTTTCCCACAAACAGGAACTGCACGAACTTCCGAGGAAGATCGTGACGTTGCCACGTCCAGAATCCGGCCCATTGAAAGCCCGAGTCCGTGAAGCCGTTGGTCGCTCAATCCAAGCCGGAGACATTACGCTCACCGCTGTGGCACGAGAGATGGGCATGAGCGAACGGGCCTTCCAGCGCCAGCTCCGTGAGCATGACACCTCCTTTACTGCCATGGTGGACGAGCGCCGCGAACACTTGGCCAAGGTGCTGCTGGCGCTTCCTTGGCTAACGATCACGGAAATTGCCATGAAGCTGAATTACTCTCAGGTTTCGAGCTTCAATCGTGCGGTCCAACGATGGACAGGCCGCACCCCGTCCAATGTTCGTGCCGAACTGCTCGAAGACCGCATGAGTTCAAGGCGCGCCGCTGACTAGGGCGTTTAGGGCGTTACACTCAAAAGAAAGGGGTGTGGGCTCAGCTGCTAAGGTTCTGGCGCGCAAAGAGAAGACCGGAATCCGATAAGTTGCCTAAGCTAAGGGGTGAATTTGGAAATGGTTTTCTCTTTGCGTCGTTGGCCGCCTCACAGGTCGTCAGCGCGCTCGCGGGCTGGCATGCGTGTTTCTTTCATTCTTATTAGTACTCTGGTCCTAAGCATTTTCAACGCGAGCTGTGGCGACGGAGGTGGTGGCGGGGAGGACCCGACGTCGACTACCGTTTGTGGCGTCGACCCCGTCAGGGTCGCTGCGCGCGATCGATGTCAGACCGATGACAGTTGCCCGTGCGGGACGTTCTGCGACCTGGGACGCTGCGCCGCGCAGTGCGTCACTGACGCCGACTGCGGCGAACTTGTGTGCAGTGCGGCGGGGCGATGCGCTTCGCCTGCCGATGCCGACGGCCTTCGACTGCCGTCGCAGCAAACGGGCGGCGTCGTTTCGTTTACTTCGCTGCGCCGCAACCTCGATGGCGAAACGCCGGTTCCAATCCAGGCGCGAACAGGGGGCGAGGCAGTCGCTCGCGCGAGATTCGAAGCCTTCGGCGGTGCACAAATCCGCTGTCCGGGGGCGACGAATTGGGGCGCGGAATGCGAAATTGAGGACGCGGATGCGAATTCCGTGGTCGTAATTGAGGCACGTCGAACGCCGTCGGCTGAGCAAGCTGAAGCCGTCGATCCCGATGTGATTGCTTCGCTCGAGGTCTACACGTCACTGGGGCGAGACAGCATGAGCTTGTTTCGCCCGGATCAAACGATTGATGGGTCGACTTCTGCTGCACCTGCTGCTGTCATTTCGGGCCGCTACGAAGGGTCCATTCGACTCGCTGGAGTCGGGACTGACCGCGACTTAAGCAAGCTTTCCGATCCCGCGGGTCCGATCAATTTGCCGCTGACCGCAACCGTTTGGGGCGAGGATGATAGCTTCGTCATTGAGTTCGACGATGCCTTCAATGCGCTCTCAAGCCGCGAGACTTTCATCGGTCAGATGACGTTGACGAGCCAAGATGTCGAAACTGGGGCAGAAGTCGGCACAGCGAACTTCCCGATTCATCCTTTTGTTGAGACGAGCGTCGCCGGCCGCTCGACAGCTCTTTTGACGCAGACACAGCAGGCCAAGGTCCTTGCCAAGAATAACCCACGCACGCTGAGCATCGAACTCACTCAAACGTACCAAGGCCTAGGCGCGGGTGTCGCTCCGGCGGCGCGCTGGGTGGTTGAGTTGGCTCGCACCGAGGGCGCGCGTGGTCTTCCGCCGCAGCTTCCGAGCGATGCGACAATATCGGGTTATGATCCGGCCGACCGTCTGGACGCTGCGACCCCATGGGAACAAGCATTTGCGCGGACTGTTGGCGGCACGGTCGATCGTGCTGCTGCCATGGCTTGGTACGAATGAGGCAAACCTCCACTTGGAATTTGCGACGCCGAAACCGATTCGTCAGTGACCGCTGAGGCGATTTTGGATGGGTTGTTGACGCTGGATGGGCGGCCGGTTGGGCCTGCACTTGTCGATAACACACCCTTCTTTCCACTGCTGTCGGATGCGCTCTCCGGTTTCGGCGTCGGCCCGACGCTTAGCTTCCCTCAACAGGGTTTATCTGGGTTGCAGGGCGGCGAGATGCCGTGTGGCTTTTTTAACGTCAACATTACTGTTGATATCGGCTCTCCGTTGCCAGGCTACCAGGCTTCCGCGGACTTTTGCTCGGAGCTCGCCGCGAAGACTGGCTGCATCGTCGAGACGATTCCAGATCGAAACCTCAACTGGTCGGTCGACGGCACATACACCAACCTCGGCGGGGCAAGTGGGCCAGCCAAGGCCACGTATCTCATGGGTGTGAACCAAGTATGCAGGCTACCAGCGGCGGCGCCGAACTGCGCCGAGTCAATCTACTGCATGGCGCCCGGTTCGAACGCTACAACGGCGGCAACTTATTTGGCTGACGGCTTTGATGAAGATCCGGCCAACTTGACGCGTGGCGGCGATTTTCTGTGTGCCAACAGCACACGTAACGCGGGCATTGCGTTCGACAGTGTGGATAGCGAATTGAGCGTCAATCAGGCTGTCAAAGACTGCCTTTCTGAGCTCGAACTTGTCGTGGATGCTCCGCCATCGCTCGGGGCGTACGCTGCGGGATTCAACGCTCTGTATCCCGATGCTAAGTGCATAGAGGTCGGTCGCCTACTGACCGCGGTCGCCGCACAAACGCAGGCGTTACGAGGTAACCCACCGTCTGATTCCGACGCGGTTGCGGCGGGTTCGGCCTATAGCCAGCGGCTGCTTGGGCGATGGTTGCAGCTCCACGGGTTTATCGCTTCCGAGGCGAATCAGATCGACAGTGTGCGCGGCCTGTTTCTGCCCGGAACGGCAGGCGAAAGCAACCTGATCGACGGCCCAGAGTCACGAGCAGCGCTGCTTCGCGGCTGGAATCTCATCCTGTCACAACACGTGCTTTACTCTCTGCTTAACGCGCCGGCCGCGACTTTGAACGACCCGGACTATCGCCACCAGCGCACAGGATTCGACCCGACGTCGCCAGACGACGCCGCGATTCCATTGCCCGTTATCATCCTCGATACGCTGGCACGTCAGGCACAAAACCTGACACAAGCGATGGAGCAGGGCATTGGAATGACCGAAGAAGAGCGCAATGCCGTCGTCAGGGACTTCACGCCGCGGGCCGTCATCGCGCAGGCCATTGTCGGTGACATGAACACGAGGGCAACGGACGTCTCTACGTTTGCAGAACGTCTGCGGGAGCGCGCCACGCGTGGTCTTTCGGTCCGCGCCAACGCGTACTCTAAAGCGTTCGTCGAAGGCGGGCTCAATGGTGCACAAGACCAGAACCTGCCACTGTATTTCCAGACATCGACGATCACAGGGGCTTCCGGCCGGTTTACAGCCGTCAGCGACTTTATCGCCGGGTCTGGGCCTGACAGCAACGCTTGGGCGCCAGCGATGGTCGACCGAGCCAAGGCCTCGCTCGACGACGCGCGCCAAGCATTCCTCGATGAATCGGATAGAAAGCTCGAGACCGCTCGTTACCAGCGTGACGTCGATCAATGGGCGGCGGATGTAGGCGCGGATTACAACAGCAAGTTGTGGGACTTCTGCGGTCCAATCGATGGTTCGCCGATCGACGATCCGGACTTCGACGCCTCACAATGCGCCATCAGCAAGACGGACCCGAAATGCTCAGTGAGTCTGCGGGATTGGTACACGTCGTGGACGCCTGACGACTTGATGGCGCGGTTCTGCGTTAACGACGCGATTTCGCGCGGCAACTATGACAACGCCTTGGGATTTACGGATCCAACAACCAAGGTCTTTGCGGACGCGTGTGTACTGTCCAATCCGGATGTCGCGTACCCCGTTTCGATTCAGGCGTGCGCAGCCGAATCCAACGCTTTATGCCTGCATTGTGACGCCGATGCCGCCGTTCCCGAGGTTGAACTCTCTTCGACAACCCTCGCTTTGCTCGCCGAGACGGTCGGCAACCGGGAAGACGTTCCGAGTAATCTGTGGGATTCGCAGTGGAGCAAGTGCCAATCAAGTTTTCCATTGGCCAGACGAGACGTGCCGTCACCATCTTCACCTTTTGAAGAGCCTGACTGTGTTAGCGGTTCGATCGGCGAGGGTTATCTTGGCGTTGTGTCCGCGAACCTCGACCTCCAGGAGGCACGGGCTGCGCTAGACGAGCATATTGAGGCGTACGACATCGCGATGCAGTCGTGCATTTTGCTGCGTGACAGCAGCAATGACACCAAAAGCGCCCGCGACACGCATCGCGAAAACATGCAAAAGCTGCGGATCGCAAAGGGCGTCGCCGATAGCGCAGCCGCCGCCGCGGCAGGCGTCAAGGACTGTATGTCGACTGCGGCCGGCTCTGATAAGAGCAATCCATTTTCGGTCATCTTTTCGGCTTCGGCGACGGGTGGGGCGTGTTTGGCAGGCGCCGTGGAGACGGCCGCAACCATCGCAAGCATCGGTCTGGGCGCCGAGATGGAGCGCGCGCAGCAAGCACATGATGACAATGTGGCCGACATCGAAGCAAAGGCGGCCGAACAGATCTGTTACAACGACGCGAAGCTTGAGCTCGTGGGTTCGACCACGGCCTCATACGCGCTGGAACGTGCGAGCCTCGACCTAAAGACGGCGTACGCCAACGTTTCGGGCCTGATTGCGACCGCCCAGGCTGTCCATAGCGATGGGTATGCGTTCATCCAAGAGTCGGATTTATTCCGGGCGCCATCGGCGTCAGGTGACCCCTGGCTTAACGAAAGAATCAGCACGTACACACGTGACTTTGCGCTCGCGCGGCGTGCGACATTCCTCGCCGTGAAGGCTGTTGAGTACGAGTTTCAGCAGAATCTGGGGTTGCGCCAAGACGTCCTTGAATCGACGAATCCGGCGGACCTAGAGGCGGTACTCCAAGAACTCTGGCAGGAGTCCGGCACCCGTTCGATTCAGGGAAGCCGGCCGACCGAGCTCAGCAATGTTTTGAGCCTGCGTGATGATATTTTCCAGTTCGCAGACCGCAGTGATTGGCCGGAAGGCACGCGCGCACAGACCCCGCAGGAGCGATTTCATGTGTTGCTGACCTCGGAACGTTACGCCGTTTACGACGAGAACGGTCAGTACGAGGGCCAGCGAATCCCATTCGCGCTCGCACCACTTGGTGCGCTTGGGCGGGACGCCGGTGGCGTGGCGATCTATTCCGAAAATGACTGTGCCGAACGGCTTTGGTCGATCAACGCGTCGCTTATCGGTAACGAACTCTATCGCGGCTCGGACACGTCGTTTGTGCGGCTCGATGTGCTCAAACGGAACACGTTTTACAGCCAGTGGTGCGGCGAGCCTCCGAAAAATCAGCCGTTTCAGCAGGCAACAGTGCGTCCGACACAGAACCTGTTCCGCGTTCCAGGTTTTGGGCAAGAGGTCGGCACCGAGCAAGGTGTTGATCAAAGTCGCGACCGATTCTCACGCGCACGGATTCAGGCCTTCTTCGGCGTCGACCGTGCTGCGCTTGAAGACACCCAATACGCCAATGGTGAGACCAGCGAGCTGGCAGCCCGGGGCCTGTATGGCGACTACGCCCTGTTCATCCCGGCCAGCTTAATCGCCCGGGATTCAGGGGATGGTTTAGTGCTCGAGAACGTCGACGATATTTTGCTTCGCCTTGATTACCTGTCGGTTGCGAAGCCTTAACCGGCGTGCTCGCGGCGTGTTTTTGAAGTTCATTCTATTTTGGAAAGTTGGTTTCATGTCTAAATTCCGCGTTTTGATTTTCTGCCTGTTGCCTTTCTACGCGCTGGGCTGCGGCTCTGATTCGGGAACGCCGACCACCCAGACGGATCCAGACGCCGGCGTCACGGATCAGGGCGGTCAAACCGACACGGACGCCGAATCCTGTCCGGATGGAGGCTGCTCCACCGGGCCGACTTGCGACGATGGGATTTTCAACGGTGTCGAGACCGACGTCGACTGCGGGGGTATCGACTGCGAAGCGTGCGTAATCGGCAAAACCTGTGATGACAATACGGACTGCGTCAGTGGCCTATGCGACGAAGGCGGGAAGTGCGTGGCTCAACCCAGTTGTTCCGATGACGTCAAAAATCGAAACGAAACCGACGTGGATTGTGGCGGCCCTGATTGTGCCGGTTGCGCAGATAAGATGAGTTGCGAAATCGCCCAAGATTGCGTCAGCGCATACTGCAGCTCAGATAACCTGTGCGAGGCGCCGACCTGCGATGACCTCGCCCAAAATGCTGCGGAGACTGCCGTCGATTGTGGAGGAGCCGACTGCCCGGCGTGCGTTGATGGCTTGAGCTGTGGCCAAGACCTCGACTGTGAGTCCGGCTACTGCGACGCCGCCAACGTCTGTGCCACGCCGACGTGCGTCGATACCGTCGTCAACGGTAGCGAGACCGACGTCGACTGCGGCGGTCCCGATTGTCCAGTCTGTGAGGCGGGTAAACTTTGTTCGGTTGATAGCGATTGTCGCACCGGCGATTGCAAGTCAGACGGTACGTGCGCCGATATTGTTTGGGCCGCAGTCGCGGCGGGCGAGAAACAAACGTGCGGCATTCTGACGTCCGGAACATTGTGGTGCTGGGGTGATAATACAGAAGGCCAGTTAGGCATCGGAAACACGATGGCTGCACGGTTCCCGACTCAGGTCGGAGCGGCTTCGAATTGGGAGAGTGTGTCCAGTGGGCGTTTCCACACGTGCGGCATTCAAACGGATGGCTCCCTGTGGTGCTGGGGCGACCCATTCGCGGGAAAACTCGGTCTGCTCCAAAACCAGATGGGTGGTTCCTTAAATTATGTGCCGACGCGTGTCGGGACGTCGAGCGACTGGGCCAATGTTTCTGCGGGTTTGGTGCACACGTGCGCCACGCGGGATGACGGTTCCATGTGGTGCTGGGGTTCTGACCTCTACGGTCAATCGGTCGGAGCGAGCAGCACCCCTCATTCCGTTGGGGCTTTCGGTAAGGCCGGAGTGGCGAGCAGGTTTAACACCACCTGTGGGGTCAAGGCCGACGATTCGCTGTGGTGCTGGGGCCAGAACGGTCAGGGGGAGGTCGGTGATGGGAGCACCGACGACCGTTCTGCGCCCACAGCCATCGGCGGCGCAAGCTGGCAGTATGCCACGAGTGGTTACGACAATACCTGCGCCATTCAAAGCAATGGCACGTTGTGGTGCTGGGGCGAGGGTAATTATGGCGTGCTGGGCAGCGGCGGGTTGCAAGACAGTCTGACGCCTCAGCAGGTCGGTGCAGCCAGCAATTGGGCAGGTGTTTCGGTGCTCAATGACTACGCGTGTGGCATTCGGGCCGACAACTCACTGTGGTGCTGGGGACGAAACGCCTACGGTCAGACCGGAACGTCCGTTGGCACAAACCTGACCTCACCTGCTCAATACGACACCAACAGTTGGAAGCAAATCACCGTGGGCTACACGCACACGTGCGGCATTCGAACCGATGGTAGTTTGTGGTGTTGGGGGCAGAACACCGAAGGCCGCATCGGCGATGGTTCGGTGCTCGATCGGGCGGCGCCGCGAAACATTGCGGTCCCCTGACTCGCTGTGCGTGTCCGTTTGCCATTTCTTAAAAATAACCA
>JBFFMO010000067.1:0-10492 GCA_041554035.1 Allomicrovenator sp.
GTGTTCAGCGGCTGGCAACCCTTGGCCCTGAAAGCGCCGCGACAGCCAAGGCCGCGCGTGAAGCCGGCATGCCCGACGACCAGGCTGTGGCATGTCGTGACCTCAGCGAACTTTCGGAATTACTTGAATTGTGGCTCGAGCCCGGAGACGTGGTTTTATTCAAGGGCTCGCGTGCCATGGGGCTCGAACGAGCTGCGGAACGGTTGCTTGAAAGCGTGGCACCGACACGGCTTTACGTGGATCTGGATGCCATCAAACAAAATGTACGAGCGCTTCGAGCACTGATTGGCCCCAAGACCAAATTGATGGCCGTCGTGAAGAGTTTTGCCTACGGAAACGACGCGACACGTGTCTCCCAGACGCTGGTTCGCGAAGGCATCGACTGGCTGGGCGTGGCCTACGCCGATGAGGCCATTCCGCTCAGGCGACGCGGACTTTCTGTGCCGATTTTGGTGACCAATACTCTGGCGGCCGAAGCCGACAAGATCGTGAAATACGGACTCACCGGGCTGGTGAATTCTCTACCGGTCGTCGAGGCGCTGGACGAACATGCGCGCCGAAGATCGATGGTGGTCGACGTTCATATCGAAGTCGATACGGGCATGGGCCGCGTTGGGATTGCGCCGGATGAAGTTCTGGCCTTGGCCCGCAGCATCCGGGGTTATGCCAATGTTCGCCTCACCGGATTGATGACGCATTTTCCGGCAGCCGATGACGCCGACGATGATGGCTTTACGTTGGACCAGATTCGCCAATTCGACGAAGTCCACGTTCAGCTCTTGGCGGACGGATTCCAGCTTGATTGTGTTCATGCCGCCAACACCGCTGGAGCGTGGAGATTTCCGAGCTCCAGATACGATATGGTCCGAGTCGGCCTGGGGCTTTACGGCTTTCATCCGAGTCACGATGTTGAAGTCACGGCACACGACACTCGCCCTGCCCTGCGCTTCACGACGCAGATCATTTATGTGAAGGAAGTCGAGCCCGGCACAAGCATCTCGTACGGCAGGCGCTGGGTTTCGCCTGATAGGCGTGTGATTGCCACGATCGCAGCGGGTTACAGCGACGGTTTTGGCCGGTTCATGTCCAATGGAGGGATCGTCTTGGTTCATGGTCAACGCTGCGAAGTGGTTGGCAGCGTATGCATGGACGTCTCGATGGTCGACGTGACGCAGGTCCCCGACGCAAAAGTCGGAGACGAGGTCGTGCTCTTTGGATCACAAGGCGAGGCTCTCCTGCGGGTCGAAGAAATGGCCGACCGAGGAGACACCATCAACTATGAGATTTTGTGTAAAGTTTCGCCGCGAGTGCGGCGAATTTTTGTCAGGGAAGAGACCTAGGTCACTTTCTCGAACAACTTGCGAAGTCCGGTTTCACCACTGAAACCGATCGACACTTCCTGCACGTCACGGCCTTTCATCGCCACAAACATCGGGATCGACGAGACGTTGAACGCTTGAGCGAGTTCTGGCTGCTCATCGACGTTCACTTTGGCGACCTTAACTTTGCCGTCGTACTCTTTGGCAAGTTTGTCCAAAATTGGCGAAGCCGTGCGACAAGGGCCGCACCAAGGCGCCCAGAGGTCGACGACCACTGGCAGGGCGCTGTTGACTACTTCGTCTTCGAAATTTTCAGCCGTCAATACAATTGCATCACTCACGGCATGCTCCTTATTGGCATTACGGGTCTGAGACCCAAATCGTTTCTAGCCGATGAGATTCGCACCAAGCGGCCTAGGATTCGAAATATAGGCGCTCAGCATCTCGTTGCAAGCCTGACTTAGTGTATAGTGCCGATGATGAAACGAGCCTTACTCATTCTCATAATTCTCGCGCCCTCGATCGCACTCGCCCGCAGCGAGCGACAGGGCCATATCCCCAACGGCAGAGCGTTTTCGTGCGACTCGTGCCATGGCAAGGCGAGCTTGCAGGTTCGTGACCTCACGCCCTTTGGTGTGGACGTGAATCGCAACATGTCCGGCGGGGTCGTCCAGTGGCAAAATATCTGGAACCTGGATTCCGACGGCGACGGTTTTTCGAACGGCCTGGAACTCAACGATCCCAACGGCACCTGGCGCCGCGGACAGGCCGACCCTGCGGGCCCCATCTCTAATCCAGGCACCGTGAATGCCGGCATTTGTGGAAATTCCGTGCTCGAGGACGGTGAAGACTGCGAGGAACTTGGCACTGAATCATGCCAGAGTCTTGGACTCGGGGGCGGCCAGCTCGAGTGTCGGCAATGCCGATGGTACACCTATTTTTGTGGCACCTGCGGCGATGGCGTACTGAATCCGCTCAAGGAAGACTGCGACCAAAACGAGTTCAACGATATCTCATGTGCCAGTTTCGGGTTTCGCTCCGGTGATCTCAGCTGCACATCCGAGTGCAAAATAGACTCAAGCGAATGCAACGACGAAGCTCCTGCCGTTTGTGGCGACTCCCTGTTATCACGCGGGGAACAGTGTGATGGCGACCTCTTTGGCACCGTCGATTGCGCCCGGCTGAACTTCGCCAGCGGAACCCTAAAGTGTACCCCCGAGTGCAAATGGGATGCGTCGGAATGCATTCCCAAAGAGTACACGCCCTTCGAGCGACCTGATGCCGATATGGGTGGAGAATACGACGCCGGAAGCCTATCTGATATGGGCGGAAACCCGGTTGTAAACGATGCCGGCACGGGCGATGACTCGGGCTGTTCCGCGGTAGGCGGTGGATTCCTGAGTCTACTTCTCATGCCTCTTTTTGCGCGCAGACGCAGGTAAATGAATGTCATATTTGGAACGGTTTCATGCTCTTATCGATCGAGCGGAAGCTGAAGAATACACACCTCAAACCGGACCGTGGCTCGAAGAAGCCTGGGATCTAGCGCGGGAACAAGCCGATATTCCAAACGCCGTGCTCGCCCGCTATTTGTACATGTTTGCGGTGGCACCGCTTGAGCCCGCCAAAGCGTTGGTGGCGTTTTCGTGGTGCATCGCTCACGCCGAGGAAGCCGAATCGGTGCTGCCTGGAGCATCGCTTGCCCAGCTCTACGGCATCGCGATTGGGATCTTGCGGTCCTACCCCGAGTATTCGCTCGAACAAATCGAGACGACCTTTCAGGAAATGGAGCGCCAATACCGGCAATTTGGCTTGGCCGAACGCGATATCTTTCATCACCGAATCTACATGGCGTTGACCGTGGGTGACCGTGATGGCGCTGAACATTGGTATAATAAGTGGATGGTGAGCGCGCCCGAGACCTCGGCCTGTGCGGCGTGCGACCGTGGCACGCAGGCGCTCTATCACTTGCATCGAGAACAATTTGAGGCCGGCATTCGATTGGCCGAACCCTTGCTCAACTTCACGCTCACGTGCCCGCATGGACAGCCATTGATGACCCATGCCGCTGTGCTGGTTCCGATGGTGCGCAACCGCATGTTCGAAGAGGCCGCCCAATGCCATCGCTCATCGTCGCAGCTGCTGCGTGAGTTGGGCTATGCGGGCATTTGGGTTGCCGGCCGTCAGCTTGGGTACCTTGCGCTGATCGGCGAGCTTGACGAAGCTCTGGAGCATTTCGAGCGCTATGCGGCTTATGGCCTGCAGAAGGGCACCCCAGCCGACCGTTTTGGGTATTTATTGTCGATGAAATCCCTTGCACGGCTGGCGGTCGAAAAAGACGACGCCTCACGCATGGTTCGGGAACTCAATCAGGTCGGGGTTTTGGTCCCCAATGGCGCGGCGGCGCTCAGGTGGGTCACGGCGGAAGTCGACGAATTGGCGGCCGCTTTCGACCGCCGCAATCGTAACGGCGAGTTTTCACGAATCGTCGGCGTCTTTGACGTGGCCTACGAAGAGCTCGCGTCAGCGAGGCCCTGAGCAGGAACAGCAAGCAGTGAGCAGCAGTTCGGGCTGAAAACCATTCACAAAACCCCCGATGTTGCCCGGCATCATCGGCCGTGTTAGCAAAGTGCGCTTGGCGTGAGTGCGCGCTGACAGGAACATATTTGGACTTCTTCGAGTTAGAGTCCGAGAGGTGCACATGGCGAGAGAATATTCGGTAGCAGTGGTCGGTGGAACCGGCGCCGTTGGACGCGAAATCTTGAACACCCTTGAGCGACGTGGGTTTCCCGTGAGCGCACTTCGAGTGATGGCATCGGCACGATCGGCTGGCTCCACCGTTGAGTTTAAAGGCGAAGACATCGTCGTCGAAGACCTCGAGAAAGCGAATTTCCACGGTGTGGATTTTGTCCTTTCGTCTCCGGGTGGCGCGATATCCAAGATTCACTCGCCGCGCATGGCCGAACAAGGCGCCGTCGTCATCGATAATACCAGCGCATGGCGCATGGATCCGACGGTTCCGCTCGTTGTCCCCGAAGTGAATCCCGAAGCGGCGTTCACGCATAAAGGCATCATCGCCAACCCGAATTGTTCGACCATCCAGCTTGTCGTGGCATTGCAACCTTTGCATAAAGTCGCAGGAATCGAGCGGGTGATTGTGTCGACCTACCAATCGGCATCAGGTGCTGGCCAAAAAGGCATGTGGGAGTTGTGGAATGGCGTCAAAGCCAAGGTCAACGACGAGCCCGAGCCCACCCCGAGCACCTTTGCGTACCCGCTGGCTTTTGATGTTTTGCCCCAAATCGACGTGTTCGATGAAGGCGACTACACCAAAGAAGAACTCAAGATGTTGTTCGAAACTCGCAAGATCATGGGCCTGCCGGAGCTTGAGCTTTCGGCAACCTGCGTGCGGGTTCCCGTGATGCGCTGCCATAGTGAAGCCGTGACTGTGGATTTTTCCCGGCCACTCAGCGCCGACGAAGCGCGGGCGATTCTTGGCAAGAGCCCGGGCATCAAGATTTGGGATAATCCCGCCGAAAAACAATATCCTTTGGCTCGACTGGCCGAAGGCACTGATGAAACTTGGATTGGGCGAATTCGGACGGATTCATGTCGGGCCAAAACCCTGCACATGTGGGTCGTCTCCGACAACTTGCTCAAAGGCGCTGCGCTCAACGCAGTACAAATTGCTGAACTCCTCGCCAGCCGATAACGGAAAACCGATGCACACACCGACCGCTGTACGCAGCACCCTTGTTTTGGCCTGCGTGGCTTGTTTCACTTCGACCGCGTTTGCGCTCTCGCCCGAGACCTCGTCTTTGGTCAGCGCGACGACGATCGCGGCGCCCGGTGCGCTGAAGCTTGACGGCACGACAGCCTACTACGGCATCAGCGAGTGTGAGTCGGCTTACACCAACAACAACGAAATCCAGATCACCTACACGACGACTGTCGATCCGTCCGAAGTGTCGGGTTCGCAGACTCGCCTTGCAGGTGTTTATTCGTTTGCGGTCGTTCGAGACGCCTCAACCGGCGTGACCTGTCCGGGAGAATCCTGCACCGAAATCAACGAAGATGATTATTCGTTGACCACGACGACCGTACTTGTCGGACTTCCGTTTAGAGTCCTTGTTGGCGTCACGTCTGCTGCGGCCTGCGAGGGTTTTGACAGCGAGTTTTTTGTGCGCATGACCATGCGCGAAGAGGACGCCGAAGACACGACCGTCGTGCCCGCTGATGCGCGAATCATTGTCGACACGGTGCGTCCAGGGGCGCCTCCTAGCTTCACGTTTGATGTGACCGAAAATAAGATCTCGGCCACATGGGAGCTGCCAGACGACAACGACGTGATTCAGTACGGCATCTACTACAGCACGACCCCCTTCACCGGTGGCGTGGTGAGCACGACGCAAAGCTCGAAGTTCATCGCTGGCGAAGACCGCACCACGGCGGATTTCACGGTCGACCTGAACGCTGGCGACACGGTCTACGTGGCGATGGTCACCGTCGACGAAACCGGCAACGAGAGCCTCTTGTCTGAAGTTCAAACGGCGAACGTGGTTCAAACCGATGACTTTTGGGAGCTCTATCAGGCAGCTGGTGGCGAAGAAACAGGCGGCTGCAATGCAGTTGGAGGCGGCGCTGCATGGCTCCTGCTGGGCATCGCCGGACTTTTTGGTCGCCGACGTAAGCTTCGTGGACTTCGCAAAGCTTCGGTATTGGGCGTCTTGTTGACGGGCCTTTTCTTCAGCGGAAATGCTTCTGCGGAATCCCCCATCAGCGGTTCACTTGAGCTCAAACTTGGTGGTTATTATCCAGCCGTCGACGACGAGTTTGGTGGCACTGGCCCATACGCAGCAGCATTTGGCACCGATTGGCGATTCTACGGTGAAATGGAAATCGGGTTCTTCTTTTGGCAGGGCTTTGGCAAACTCGGTAGCGCTTATCATTTGGGCTATTCAAGCGCGACGGGCAATGCCCTAAACCCTGATGGAACGGCGTCCTCCGACTCAACAAGCTTCTCGGTGATCTCGAATCGCGCATCACTTTTGTACCGCTTTGATGTGCTCCAAGAGAGCTTCAATGTGCCCCTGGTCCCCGTGTTGAAGGTGGGGCCAGATTACGTGCTTTGGTATTCCGACGGCGGCGACGGCTCAACCTCAAAGGTGGGCGATCGTTCGGCGAGCGGCGGCAAATGGGGCTACCATGCAGCGCTGTCGTTGCAGTTCCTCTTGGACGTGATCGACCCATCGAGCGCCGCCACCTTCGACATGAATTGGGGCGTGAACAACTCGTACTTCTTCGGCGAGTACATGATTACGCAGGTCGACGACTTCGGCGGTGCCGGAATCGACCTGAGCGACAACATGTGGCTCTTCGGGCTCGCCTTCGAATACTGAGTTGGCGGTGAGCGGTGAGCGGTGAGCAGTGAGCGGCGCTGTGGTTGGTACGCGGGGCTCCAGCCACACATGCGATTCAGCCGCCAAGCACCGCTAATCAATGCCACGATAAGTATAGTGCAGACCTGAATCCAACCGCTGAATCTCGGCTCTCATCCTCAATACCGTTGATTCTCGATTCGCCCATATCTCGACCTCAATGCTGTCTGGTGGCGAAACGATTGATTCGATTAAGCCTTCAGGGGCTATTCCACAGTCTAGAAGATGTGCGATGGGATTCACTGAAGGGTCCACCGCGTCTGCTATGAATGGAAATGACAGGAGCTTAATGGTGGCAGAGCTTTCAAAATCGGACCTTCCCTTAAACGCCCAAACCTGTCCGCCATCAAGTGACGATAAAAGCCAAGATGCCCGGTAATGTCGAGGGATCTCCAACCCGTATTTCTCCGAAGTTTGGGTAATCGATTTGGGAAGCACCAAGAACACCGGCTCTTGAAATTGCAGATCAAGGATGATCGTCAATGCGGCACACCTCAACCGGCCCTGTTCTTGGCCAATAAAGTCCTGATAGAAGTCGCCATCTGAACCATAATGGGGGTCGTCACGAGATGCCCGAAGGATAATGACGTCGGCAGGTTCGTCGGTGAGGTCATCTGGCTCTTCCCCCACGGCTGTAGTCGACTCTTCGACAGGCCAAGGCTTTCCCGTATCGCGTTCGACGTAGGAACAGCCAAACGCCAAAACCAATACCGTCGGTGGCCATACGTTTTTCGACATTTTACTACCCCAGCGTTTTGGTCTTCGGTCGAGAATAACAGGTCTCAGGAGGTCAGGGGAGGTCAGGTTTCAGGAGATCAGGTTTCAGGAGATCAGGTTTCAGGAGGTCAGGTTTCAGGAGATCAGGTTTCAGGAGATCAGGTTTCAGGAGATCAGGTTTCAGGCGGTCGTCTCAGGCGTTGTGTAGTCGCGCATTAATCACAGCCAGGCTGGAGCCTGGCGGACCAATCGCAGCGGGCAAGATGCCCGCGGACCAATCACAGGCGGGCAGGATGCCCGCGGACCAATCACAGCGCCGCGAACCAAACTGCTCACTGCTCACTGCTCACTGCTCACTGCTCACTGCTCACTGCTCACCGCTCACCGCTCACTGCTCACTGCTGCTCACCGCTCACTGCCTACGGGCAGACGAAGTTCGCGGAGCCTGGCGAGCCCGAGTCGGTCTTCGCGCCGACGGTGGTGTAGACCATCGTGCCCTCACACCAATTGGTGGCGGTGTCGTTTGCGACTTCGTCGTAGGCGGTCGTCGACAGCTGGGCGCTCTTGCCGGCTACGCCAGCTGAGAATGCTCCGTTGAACGCGACTTGAGCGATTTCCGCGCCATTACAGGTGATGATGATCTCGTCGTCGCTGTTTCCGAGTTCGAAGCTCGAAAACACATACGATGGCGTGAATCCAGGGGCCTGACTTCGAGCCAGCGTGCGATACTCGCCCGGTCCAATCTGCAGCTCCGAGCTGATCGTGTGCGCATTGGTCCCCAAGTCCTCCAGGATGCAGTTCTTCAGGTCCCACATTGTGTTGGTCGGATTGTAAATCTCGAACCATTCAGCGACCGAATCACCTAGCGCGTCAGGGTTGGACATGATTTCGGTGATCAGCACATCGCCTTCAGTTGCGGGTGCGGGCAGCGACGAAGTCGATGCCGAAACCACGACCGAATCTGGAGCGCTGTTCACGCGACCGTCGTTGACGATCAGCTGAATCACGTAGGTGCCGTTCAGGTCTGCGGTGAAGGTCGGTGTGGCTGTCGTAGATGCTGCCAACGTGGCCGCAGAGCCCGCCGGCCGGCTGGTGAAGGTCCAAGCATAGGTCAAGGGGTTGGCGTCTGCATCCGAGCTGGTGCCGCCGTCCAAAGTCACCAGAGTACCGGTCGTCACAGCCTGATCCGCACCTGCTTTGGCAACCGGTGGCACATTCGACAACGTCGCCGTGATCGTCACCGAATCCGACGCGCTGTCGACTTCGCCATCGTTGACGATCAACTGCGCGATGTAGGCGCCTTCAACATCAGGGGTGACGGTTGGAGTCATGCTTGTCGCCGATGAAAACGCGATCGTTGAACCGGCAGGTTTGTTCACCCAGCTCCAACGATAGGTCAGCGTGTCGTCGTTTGAGTCGTAACTTTGCGAACCGCTCAAGACGACCGGCGTTCCGACGGAAACAGTGGTGTTTGTTCCCGCGTGCGCGACAGGCGGCAAATTGTTTTTGGTGGCTGTGATCGTCAACGCGTCCGGAGCACTGTCAAAAGCACCGTCATTCGCGATCAACTCGATCACATACGCGCCCTCAAGGTCGGCGCTGAAATCTGGAGTCGCTGCTGTGGTCGAGGACAACGTGGCCGCACTACCATTTGGCTTCGAAACGACCCGCCAGAGGTACGAAATTTCATCGCCGTCTGCATCGTATGATGTGCTGGCATCCAGTTGAACTTTGGAGCCAAGGGCGACCGTTTGGTCAGGCCCAGCGTTGGCCACCGGTGGTGTGTTGTCGGAAAAAGCGGAGATCGAAATCGTGTCGGCGAGGCTCGAGAGCTGGCCGTCACTAACGACGAGCGAAACGGAATAATCACCGTCCATGTCGGCAATAAATGCCGGTCTTGGGGCGCTATTCGACGACAACACAGCGGTCGAGCCGGAGGGACGCTCGTCGATCTTCCAAAGGAAGGTCAACAGGTCTCCATCAGCATCGCTGCTTCCCGTGCCATCAAGCTGAACCGTCGTTCCGCGCTGAACGTTCACGTCGTTTCCGGCTGCTGCGACCGGGGCCGTGTTTTCTCCCGGCACGCGTTGGGTGGCCGTCACAATCACCGAATCGACCGGTGAATCATCGGTGCCATCCGAGACAATCAACGTGATGACGTAGTCCCCTGCGGCATCCGCGGTAAACTGCGTGTCGATGCCATTCGTATTATTAAGGAGGGCAGCGCTGCCGACGGGCGCCTTGAGCGTCCAGCGATACGTGAGTTCATCACCGTCGAGGTCAACGCTTCGGTTACCGGTAAGCGGCACCAGATCGAATTGGGCAACTGTCAGGTCCGGGCCTGCGTTCGCAACGGGTACCTTGTTTTGGTGGGGCACCAAGTCGCCTTCCGCCGCACAACCACCTAGCATCCCGAGAATTAACCACAAACCGAACTGACGCATCAAACCTCCCTCAGTGAGGACGGGCGCGACCATAATGATCGGACCCGGAAAAATCAAATGACGTGCACGTGACAAAATCCATATTCGTTGCGGCGCTGCCGCCAATCCGCTAAACACGCTTGATGAGTTTGAAGGAGGTTGAACATGGGAAAATACTGGAACCCGCTCAAGAACCTGTCCACATGGCGCAAGATATCTGTCGGCATGTGGGATCCGCCCGATAATCCGACCATTTACGGATTCGAGACCTTCAACGTCGAGGACCTCCTTGATTACCTGCAAGAGGTCGAGGAAGTGAGCGGAGTAAGGGTGTCGCCCGCGGTGATTGCCACCTACGCGTTCTCGAAACTTTTCGGCGAAAATCCCGCTCTGAATGTGATGGTGGTCAACCGACGCATCCAACAACGAAAATCCGTCGATGCTTTCATGCAAGTCGCGATGAAAGGCGACAACGGCGACGATTTGTCCGGCGTGACGATCAGGCAGTCGAATGAGCTTGATATCGTTCAGCTTTCTGAAGTCCTGACAAAAAAGGCGATGAAGGTTCGAAAAGGCCAAGATCACGACATCGAAC
>JBFFMO010000068.1:0-10378 GCA_041554035.1 Allomicrovenator sp.
GCGCTTCAATTTGATGCAGCTGGAACGTTCATGACCACTCAGGCTGTGAGCGCGTTGGATTCGATCGGTATGCTCGACCTTACGATGCCACTCGACAACGTCGAATTGGTCGCTCGTGATGCCAACGGTTATGCCGTGGATGCCACCGACACCATGTGGGACGGCAGCCCTGATTTCACACTCTATTACCCGTTGAACCTGACCTATCAAGCTGTGCTTGTGGCTCAGGGCGGCGTGTTCGCGGGTTATCCAGGAGCAGTGACTAAAGTAGCGAACCCTACCTTTGGGCCAGCTCCAGGCTCGTATCCAAATTCGGTGAATGTGACTCTTTCATCGGCCACGGCTGATGCCGAGATTCACTTCACGACCGACGGCTCTGACCCCGATATGACGTCGACGCTTTATGCATCGGCGATTCAGTTGACGGCCAATACGACGATCAAAGCGATTGGCCTCAAGGGCGGACTGACGGCGAGCGATATTGTCAGCGGCGCCTACACGATCACCCAGCCAACCTCTGGTCTGACCGGGCGTTACTATAACGGCGTCGACTTTGCCGACCTCGCACACACCCGCGTCGACCCCACGATCAACCTAAACATCACCAGCGGCGAGAACCCAGCTCCCAACACCAACTCGACGTGTTCGATCATTTGGACGGGAACGGTTACGCCGATCTACAGCGAGCAATACACCTTCACGACCGTGAACGACGACGGCGTACGTGTCTGGATCAACGACCAGCTGATCATCGACGACGCCAACTACCATGGCCCAGAAACCCATACCGGCAACATCACGTTGCAGGCCGGACAGGCCTACCCAGTCTGGATCGAGTACTTCAACGGCGGCGGAGACGGCGAGATTTCGTTCTCGTGGGTCAGCGCAACACAGCCTGAAGAAATCATCCCTGATGCTGCATATGGCCCAACGGCACCAGCCGGCGGCACGACCGTGTCGTTGTTGATGAACGAGGATTACGCAACCTGGGCAGAAACCGCCACCGACCCCATCATCATGGAAGTTCGTCGACGTGGAAATCTGGACGCTGCCCTTCGTGTCGAACTCGAGTACTCGGGTGATGCCGTAAACGGTACCGATTACGAGCAGCTTCCAGCCTACGTGGATATCCCCGCCGGCTCGCTTTCGGCTCAAATCTCGATCCAGCCCATCATCGACGGTGAAGTGGAAGGCGAAGAAGAGTTGATCGTCACGATCAAAGACGGCGCCTACACGTTGAACCCACCTTCGTCACAGACTGTGACCTTGTTGGACTTCGACGAGAACACCTACACCTTGGCGGGCGAGGTGATTTACACCGGAACGACTTCCGGCAAAATCTACGTTCAAGCGTTCACAGCCGAAGACCAAGAATTCGAAAAACGCTCGGTGATCCTTACCGATCCCGGCGCCTTCGCCATCGCTGACATCAGCGAAGGTGTCTACAACGTGATTGCGTTCATCGACACCAACGACAACGAGCGTTTGGACACAGGCGAGGTTTGGACTCAATACGGTGGCGCTGATGAAACCAAGGTGACGATTCCACCCACCGCGGTCGATATCACTTTGACGCTCACCGACAGCATCGTGAAAGCCGATGACACAGGCGGAAGCGGCGACGACGAAGGCTGTAATACCGTCGGTGGGCAGCAAGGCTGGCTCGCCCTTGGACTTATTGGTCTTGTGGGACTCATCCGTCGCCGACGACGTTAAAACGTCACGGCGAGGCGCTCAGCGCTCGTAGATTTGAAGCCTCGCGGAAACGCGGGGCTTTTTTTTGGCGACGAGCGACTGGTGGCAGGTACGCAGGCCCTAATGCCCGCGCAGCAAATCACACACCGCTCACCAGCTTCGCCCACGCATCCTCGAGGTTTCCGGCCTGGCAATCCACAAGCGCGCCCTCCAACACCGCGCGGCACTCGGCGGGATGGCCAAGCCCTTGATGAACGGCAGTCTCGGCGGCTGCAATCAGGCGTCGCCCCACCACCCAGTCCTGCCCCTTCAAGCACGCGCAACACCGCATCAGTTCTAGCTCGGTGGCAAAAAGTGCTTCCAGCTGGACCTTCATTTCAGGCGTCGCTGCATCGATGGATTTTTGGCGGAAGGTCCGGGCATGTCGGTGATCGGTGATCGACCGGAAGATGGCCCAGAGCGTGGCGCCACCGCCAAGAGCGGCGATGGCTAAGGCCAAAGGTAGAGAGAATGCCGGGTCGGCCACGATAAGCGCCCCGGACTATTTCTTGTTCTGACGCGCTTTGAGCAGGTCACCAAGCGTTCCAAATCCAGTGGAGGATTCTTCGTACTCACGAGGTGCATTGGCTTCAGCTTGCTGGTCAGCAATGGCTTCAGCAGAACGTTTTGTGAGCGCGATTCGACGACGTTGTTTGTCGATCGAAAGCACACGGGCGGTGACTTCGTCACCACGCTTGAAGTTGCGGTGAGCTGTCGCTTCTTTTGGAAGGTCGAGTTCAGAACGTGGGATGAGCGCCGTGATGCCACTCAGGTCGACAAAAACACCGAAGTCTTCGACGTTTTCGACGGTTCCTGTGACTTCAGCGCCCAACTTAAATCGGTCTTCGATCGTGTCCCAAGGATCTTCGGCCGAGGCCTTCATGCTCAGCGAAATACGGCGGCGTTCTTTGTCGATCGACTGAATTTCGACCTGAACTTTATCACCAACGCTTGCGAAGTCGGCCGGCCGTTTCACGTGTTCCCAGGCCATTTCTGACACGTGAACAAGGCCTTCAAGGCCAGGTGTGAGTTCAACAAAGGCACCAAAGGATTCGACCCGAACCACGGTTCCGCGGACTTTTTGGCCCTCGAAAAACGCGTTGATACCAGTTTCCCAAGGATCGGCCATGGCGTCTTTGACCGAAAGGCTGATGCGCAGGCCCTTATCGGTCTGGTCCATGCTCTTGATCTTGACCGTGAGTTCATCACCCACAGCGACGATTTCCGATGGGTGTTCGACACGACGAAACCCAAGTTCCGAGATGTGAACAAGGCCGTCGATTCCGCCCAGATCCACAAACGCACCAAAATCGGCAAGTCGAGTGACTGTGCCCTGCAAGGTCGCGCCAGGTTGGAGCGTGTCGATGATTTCTTTGGCGCGAGCTTGTTTGGCTTCTTCCATCAACGCAGCGCGGCTGACGATGATATTTCGGCCGTTCTCTCGAATGTCGGTGACCTTGAATTCGTAGGTCTTTTCCAGATGAACATCGAGATCTTCAACAAATCCCGCGTCGATCTGTGAAACCGGGCAGAAAGCACGTGCACCGTTCAGGTCGATTTCGTAACCGCCCTTATTCTTACCGGTCACGCGGCCTGTAACAGGCGCGCCACTGGACAAGGCTTGTTCGAGCAATTCGATCGACCCGCCGCTCATCGAGAGCGAAGTTCCCAGGCTGATGCCCTTATTGGTGTCCACGACAAAAAGCTCGACGGAGTCGCCGATTTTGGCATTGGGAAGGTCATCCCCAGACGCCACACCCGTGACCTGGCCCGGAAGTTCAAGATGGACTCCCCGCGCTCCAATGGACACCACCAGGCCCGTGACTTTGTCTCCCACGCCATAACGAATGCGCACCGGCATGGACCCCGAAGCTTCCAGCATCGCTGCGAAGTCGTCGGTCGACCCAGACGTGTCGAAAACCATCGTCGACACCGGAGCCTGCGCTTGTACAGGCGCTGGTGACGAAAGAGTCGTCGGTACCGGAGCTGCACCCCTAAACGAGATCTCAGGAGCTTTTGGAGCGGCTTTGATCTGTGCTTTTGGAGCAGAGGCTGGCGCCTCTTCAGTCGTCTTGCGACGAAGAATGGGGCCGTCAGGCCCCAGATTATTGTCTTCACTCATGAATGTGCTCGAATCGATCAGATTACTGGTTACGCACGCGTCCGAGGCGCAGAAGCGGGCGATTTTCGATGGATGTATTATTCGGCGGGCCGGTCAATGTTGCCGAGAGGTCCCGACCACCAAGCAGTCCTAAGACCACGGATGAGAATTGGTAGAATCCTGGTGGGACGTCAGGGTCGGACAAGAGCGAGAAGTCTGCTTCGACTGACCACTGGCCGTCAATCTGCGATGGCAGAATTCGCCAAGGAGCACGCATTTGCTCGGGGTCGGTCACGTAGATGTAATTTCCACCCGTGCGACAGGCCAGGTCAGCAAATTGGTCGATCGGTCCGATTCGGCCATCGACATAGGTCGGCATGCAATACTGATTCGACGTCAAGGTCGTGGCGATCGCGGCGGTCTCGCCGTACACCTCAGCCTGACGACAAACTTCGTAGTTCTGGCAATCTGTGTTGGTGGTGCAGGTTCGGGCGCCACAGGCAGGATCGTCCTGACACGCAGTGTTTCCGCCATAAATCGTTGGCAGGTCGCGAATCAAGGTCGGATCGACCTGAACGTCCAAATGCACGATCACAAGGTGAATTCCCTTGGCCTGAAGCTCGTCCACGACCTTCGAATAGGTCGCGTCGGCGTCGTAGACTTCGTTGGGACCGTCGGTGAAAACGTAGAGGAATTTTTCGTGGTCGGCGTATTTGGCCAGGCCGAAATCTGTCGAAACCACGCGCATCAGCGCCTGATAAAGATTCGATGGTTTGGGTGCAGGATCAGGCATGGTGTCGATCAACGACTCGCCGATCGAAAGGTCATTCACAAAATGGTCTTGGAGTTCCATCGGTGAAACCAAGGGACGGGTTTCTGCCGGAACCTTTCCAGCAAACCACCACACACCCACTTGCGTGTTCTGCGGTGAGGCCACGCTGGCCAGCCCAACCATGAACGACTTGATCGCCTCACGGTGAACCCGCGCCGCGTCCGAAGCCCGATCGGTGTTGATCAGGATGTCTTTAACGCCATCGTCAAAAAGCGCACCCGAGTCCAAGGGCAATCGCCCTTCGAGCATCGCGGTGTTCTCGATCATCACGCCCACAATCTGCTTGCGGTCACCCAATCCAGAATCAAAATCGTTTCGAACCGTGTTTGGGATCAGCTCAACGCCGGTCTGCAAGGTGCATTGGGCAGGCGCACCAAAAAGCCCGCCAGCGGCACAATGGAAACCATTATCGCAATCGGCATCGACCACACACGTGGTCTCTGGCACCGAAACTCTTGGTCGTCGGAACGCAATCGAGCCGGTGTCGACCGATGAATTGGGCAACATCTCACGACCAAAAACGAGGTCACCGGCCACGATGGGCACGACGTCGTTGCTGGTGAAGATGAAAGGAACTCGTTGTCGGGAGTCCGGATTATCGCAAGAAGCTGGAATCGGAGGCAAAACCGAAAAACCTACAGGCAAGCGCTCAACACCCGGGGGAGGAAGCTCAGGCGGCAAATCGACGGCCGCGTCTTCTTCACCCATATCCGGGATTGCTGTGTCTTGCCCGACATCGGAATTCGTACCAGAATCCGGCAGGTTATTGGCATTATTGCTTGGACTTTCGTCGCTTCCGCATGCGGCGAGAAGGCCGGCTGTTAGAAGTGCCAACCACGTTTTCTTGTGCATCATATCGAACCCATGAACGTTTACCGCGCGAGGATAGCGTTGTCGGCCCTTCAGTACAAGAAGCGGTCTCACGTAGCATGAGGCCTTTGACGCGCTAGGTCTGAACGAGTAGGAAACTGCCTCTTGGCAGATGGAGTAAAGATGTTCCTTGAAATCGCGATGTTCCTGGTTGGCCTCGTTATCCTGTATTTCGCGGCCGAAACATTGGTGCAGGGTGCCAGTGCGATGGCGCTACGGCTTGGGATCACTCCGCTGATCGTCGGTCTGACCGTCGTTGCCTTTGGAACCAGCGCTCCGGAACTCGTGGTCTCATTGGCCGCCGTCTATACCGACAGCGACGCGATCTCGGTGGGCAATATCTTGGGCTCCAACATCGCGAATCTGGCGTTGATCCTGGGGATCTCTGCGATCATTCGGCCTATCACCGTCTCCAACGAGGTGATCAAACGCGAATACCCCGTGATGCTCGCCGCGTCGGTGTTGATGGTGGGCCTGAGCTACGACGGCATGATCAGCCGAATCGACGGCGCGATGCTCGTCGCCTGCATGGTCGCTTACATGGGATACATGGGATACATGGCCCGCAAAGTGATACGCACCGGCAAAGAAGAAGGAGCCGCGCTGAGCATCCTTGAAGATCTTGATGAGCTCGGCGGACTGGAAAGTGACGACTCATCTGGAGCCCCTTCCAATCTGAAAGACATGGCGCGCGTGGTTGTGGGCATCATCGGCCTGTCCGCCGGCGCAAAATTAATGGTGGATTCGGCGGTCGTGATTGCGTCAGATCTGGGCATCTCACAATTGGTGATCGGCATCACGATTGTCGCCATCGGAACCAGCCTCCCTGAACTCGCCACAAGCATTGTCGCGGCATTGCGAGGTGAGTCCGACATCGCCGTCGGCAATGTCGTGGGTTCGAACGTCTTTAATATTCTGAGTGTCCTTGGCATTGTGTCCTGCATCAAACCCATCGAAGTCAGCGGTGAAGCGGTGACCTACGACTTGTGGGTGATGCTCGGAGTGACGCTTTTGGTCTGGCCCGTGATGTGGTCGGGTAAACGCATCGCCCGGGGTGAAGGAATTCTTTTCGTCATCTTGTACGTGACCTATTCGGTCTGGCTTTTCATCCGCTGAATGTCTTGTGATACCTTGGTGTCCATGAACCGCCTTCTCATTTTTGTCGTCTTGCTCTCGGGATGTTCCTTGTTCGACGACGTCGAGCACATCCGCTTCCGCATGAACGACGCCGGGACCGATGTGTCGTTGGACGTCGCCGATGACGCAAACGACCTCCCTGACGCCCCCGATGCTACGATCGACCTGGGAAATGACGTCAGCCACGACACCTCAATCGACGTTGAAAACGACGTGGTGGACCTCACCGGATGCCAACGAAACGGATGTCTGGACACGCAATATTGCGATGTCGAATCTAATGATTGTGTGATGGCGGGCCCTTGCGCCGTCGAAGGGTGCACAGGTGGACTGGTCTGCGATTATCGCGGGCAATGCGTCACATGCATCAACGATATCGACTGCGGCCTTGGTGCGACTTGTGTTGGCGCAACCTGTGAGTGCAGCGGAGCCCAAAACTTCTGCTCAAATCCCAGTGTGCGAATCGACGCGTGTGTCTCAGCAGATTCGATCGAGGCCTGCGGCCAAGACTGCCAGACCTGCCCGGCGCCTCCTGAAAATGGCGACGCGATTTGTGGCCCAACAGGCTGTGAGTTTGTGTGCCGCGCTGGATTTGTCGAGCGCGACGGAACCTGTATCCAAGCCGGAATCTACTGCGACAACCCAGGTGGATCCATCGGTGGCGTTTGCGATCCTGTCGCACAAACCGGATGCAACGCCGCATCGACCTGCGCTCTGAGACCGGTAAGCTCCAATTCATTCGAACGAGTTTGTTTGTTGAATTCCACCCTGCCCATGGCCCTGGAGGGCGAAGCCTGCGCGGGAGCTACCGGCAAAACCTGCGAATCCGCACATGCTTGTGTCGCAAATATCTGTCGACGCTACTGCGACTTGTCCAACGCTGCGGGCTGTCTTGAAACTCAGTACTGCGCCGTCGGACTCGCACCCACGCCCGGCCTGGGTTTCTGCAACGACGATTGTTCCCTCTGAACAGACTTGCGCCAATCGCTTGCAACCCTCCGAACTTCTGATTAGGTAGTTTGGCTTCTCCACGTTGTTGTAATGGGGTTGGTTGATGCGCGTTTTCTTGATTTCGATCATTGTTTTTTTGGCAGGGTGTGAGGATTCCACGAGCGAAGGCTTTGTCGATGTCGGCGTGGATGCGGGCTTTTTCGACGCGTCAATGGATGTCGGGCCCGATGTCGCCCCAGACCCCATCGACCGAGAGGCTGGCGAACGCAGTCCTCGAAATCTTCGATGCGACCCTATGGACGCTTATTTATGCGTTTCTCCGTGGCCCAATAATGCGTTTGCGGTTGCCGATTCGACGCCAACGGGCATTCGACTTGCGGTTCAGCAAGACACTCAAGCCCCAGGCGACAACGTCGAGGCGCTCAACGCAGCCGATGGTTTTTCTACTCTGAGCACCCTCACGGTCACGCTCGAAGGCACCCTCGACCCGACCACGTTGGGCGGCCCATACGGTGGCGCCATTCAGCTCCGATTGGCCCAAGCCGGCCCGGATTACGGGCAGGAAATACCTCTTAGAATTCTGGTCGAGACACGGGTCGTGGAGGGCATCACGCAGTCGCTTCTGGTCGCCCATCCACTGCGTCCACTGCTTCACGACTCGGATTATGTGGTCGTGGTAAACGACACGCTCAAAAGCACGTCTTCACTCCAAGCCGATGAACTCACCAAGGCGGCGCTTGGCCTTATTGAGCCCATAACCAGCGAACAACTTGAACTTCGCGCCTACCATGCCCCGACCCGGATATTTCTGAAAGATCAGGACGTCGACCCGTCAAAAATCCTGCGCGTTTGGGACTTCACGACCCGTTCTGCAGCAAATATTAAATCCCTGCTGCCCGCCATGATGGCGACCTCGGTTCAAGCCGTGAAAGACGGTGCCGTAACCGTTGCGGTCGACAAAGTTTTCACACCCACCGGCGGCGACATTGCCCTGATTGTTGAAGGCCGGCTGGAAGGACTTCCGGACTTTTTGGTCGATGATGCACTGAACCCAACCGGCCCCACGGTTCAAGGCACCACCAGCTCACCGTTTCGGGTTCTGGTGCCCACAGGGACTGGCGACTATCACGCTGTGATGTATGGGCATGGAACGGGTGGACAGTTAAACGACCCCGCCTTCGACACGACTTTGGCCGGGCTTGGTGTCGGAAAAGTCAGCCTGCAATGGACAGGCTGGACCGAGGCCGAACTGCCCCTTACCGCGATTGGCCTAAACGTGATGCTCCAGGGCTCCTGGAAATCGACATCAAAATTGCTGGTGGCGTTGGCCCACGGCGCCGCGATTCAGGAGGCCTTGGGTGGAGTCATTGGTGACTTGGTTTCGGCCGATGAAATCGACGGAATTGCCAATCCGGCCGCAGGACGACGACCCGACATGAATACACCGGTTTGGACCGGAGGATCGATGGGAGGAACTCTGGGATTTGTGTACACCTTGGCAAACCCCACCATTCACCACGCGGTCCTGAATGTGCCAGGCGCCGCATGGACGCACTGGATTCCAGATTCTGAGACCTACAGATATTTTGAGCTGATTCTCAAACGCCACTACCCATCACGTTTTGAGGTGGTCCATGGGATCGCCATTGCCCAGATACTGTGGGACCCGATCGACGGAGGCGCCTACCCGATTCCAGATGAATATGTGGCCCTGATTCAGGAGAGTATCGGCGACCCGATCTTGCCCAATGCAGGCACCAATATGGTGGCGACTGCGCTCGGCGCGGTTCATGTCGGCGAAATTCTGCTACCAATCGTTGACCTCGAAAGCGCGGAACAAGCGACAGGAATCACCGGCATTACACAGTACAAAGTCGCCAGCAACGACGCGCTGGACATCCACGGTTTTGGCGCGAAAGACAGCCCTGCGGGCATGGCCGCGCGCAGCCAGATCCTCGCATTCGTCCAGTCTGTGTGGGCCGGCGCCCCTTTGATCGAAACCCCGATCGGATGCGTCGACGCCTCTTGCGATTTCAGCGACTAGGGCCATCCTGGACGCAAAATTGGATCGAACTATTCTGTCGGGTATCGAGCACGGCCAACGTCTGGTAGTCAATATCTTCACATTTTGAACCAGGTCGCCCCGCCCGATTTGTCACCTGCGTAGGGCTTCGCGTAAAACAACCATCCAAGCAACGGAGGTGGAATGAAATCAATGAAATGGCTTCGCGCCGATGGAAAGAAATTCAAACTCGCCGACGTTCCAACGAGTGGTTCGACCGACGTTCACGGCAAGAAAATTAGCCGTGAAACGGCTGAACGAATCACCGAGGAAAACCTCCTCAAGCTCACCGAATTGCAGTTCCTTATGTACGCTGAGCATAAGCAGAAGATTCTGGTGGTGCTTCAGGCCACGGACACGGGCGGCAAGGATGGGGCGATCCGCAAAGTTTTTGGACCACTAAACCCGCAAGGCGTCCGAATTCAGTCGTTTAAAAGACCCACGGCGACCGAACTCTCGCATGATTTCTTGTGGCGGGTTCATGCGCACTCACCCTCAAAAGGGCATATTCAGATCTTCAACCGTAGCCATTACGAGGACGTGCTCGTCGTTCGTGTGCACGATATCGTGCCCGAAAAACAATGGCGCGGACGTTATGAGCATATCCGTAACTTCGAGTCCTTATTGGTCGATGAAGGCACGACGATTCTGAAATTCATGCTGCATATCTCCAAAGATGAACAAAAAGAGC
>JBFFMO010000069.1:0-10376 GCA_041554035.1 Allomicrovenator sp.
CCCATCTGGGGCAGGTTTTGGAGCGCGAACTTCATGACGGAGATCGCATCGACCTTGGCCCGGACTCGCTGGAGGTGATTTTCACGCCTGGTCACGCCGACGGACATCTGTCCTTTCATCATCCGCGCACAAATATCGCGATCGTGGGCGATTTGGTTGCGCAGCAGGGAACGATCCTTATCGACCCTACCGACGGCCATATGGGGGATTATCTGGATTCGCTGCAGACGATCGCCGATTTGAAAGCCAGCGCTTTGCTTCCCGCACACGGTTGGCTGATTGTGGATCCTGTGGGTCATCTGGAATTTTACCGAAAGCACCGCCTCGAACGAGAAGAAAAGGTCTTTGCCGCCTTGGCATCCTTAGGAACGGCGTCTTGCGAAGCGTTGACACCACTGGCTTACGACGACGTTCCTCCCTATGTCTGGCCGATCGCTGAGCGCAGTGTGGCTTCGCATTTGCTGCACCTGGTGGAGACCGGCCGGGTCTTTCGACACGGCAACGTGTTTGAGGTGCGGCGAGATGGCGATGTCTGATATAGGCAGATCATGAACGACGCTCATGCAGAGATCGACCGCAGCGGGACTGTGGTCGCCGGTAAATACCGAGTCGAGAAGCTCATAGCTCGGGGTGGGTTTTCAAGCGTGTATCGTGCGCGCCAGATTGGCATGGAGCGCGATGTTGCGATCAAGGTGCTTGAGATCGATTCGGCGGTGGACGGGACCACGTTGGAGAGATTTGTGCGGGAAGCCCGGCTCGTGAGCCAGCTTTCACACGCCAACACGATTACGATCTTTGATTTTGGCCGATCGGGCACCGATTTCCTCTACATCGTGATGGAATATGTGAAGGGCCGCTCGCTGAGCCGTCAGGTGCGAAAGTACGGTGCCTTGCACGCCGTTGATGCCGCCCGAATCGCGTTCGATGTCCTTAAAAGCCTCGAAGAAGCCCACCGGCTTGGGATTCTTCATCGGGACATGAAGCCCTCAAATATCATGCTGGGTCGCGACCATGATGACGCGCTGACCGTGCGCGTCCTGGATTTTGGGATCGCCAAAATCTTGGACCCCATGCCCGACATGAGCACCGCGCTGACTCAACAAGGTGTTTTTGTGGGCACGCCGCGATATGCGGCTCCCGAGCAGATGAAGCGCGAGGAAATAACAGCCGCCGCGGATATTTACGGCGTAGGCATGGTCCTTTGGGAGTGTCTCGTTGGCAAACCAGCGGTGGAGGGCATCGATTTTGCGGCTGCCGTCGAAGGCCACCTAAGCCGAAAGCCGTGGCGACTGCCTTTCGAAACGGTTGTTCCAGCAGGGCTGACCAAGATCCTCTATCGGGCCCTCGAGAAAGACCCGCTCGATCGTTATCAATCCTGCAAAGAGATGAGCGCCGCACTCGCCGAGTTTTTGGAGATCAACGAAGAATCTCCGACGGTTCATACGACGCCTGGGACGGGGGAGGTGTTCAGTGAAGATTTTCCGATTCACTCGGCATTTAATCCTGACGCATGGTTTGGAGAATCCGAGGTTGTCGACGAATTTTCGCCGGATATGAGCTCGGAAACCAAGATCCCCCCGGTGAGCGCTTCGGCCCTTCCGTCTGAGCCGATTCCCAAGCCAAATCTTCCCAACCCAAGTCCTCCAAAAGCGAAACTTCCCAAGCCGTCGGAATTCGAAACATCACTGGCCGCCGATATCTCGCCTGCCGTTTCACCACGCGCCGCGACCACAGAAGCGCCAGAGCTTGCGTTCGACCAACGCGCTGAGCGTCGGAAAACGCAGGATCGTCATCCAGCACAGATGAGGCGCCAACGCTCCGAAAAGTCGAAAAAGGTCTTGATCGCGGGCGCCCTAATCGTGTTGGGGTTGGTCTTGGTCGGATTTGTGGGCGTTTGGGCCACTCGATCAAGTGAGCCCGTTGAGCAGGTTGTCGAACCCGCAGCAGCAGAGGTGGTTCTGAGTCCGTCGATCACCGCAGACGGGGTCATGCTCGCGATGCAAACGGCAGGTTGGGATATTCGAAATATCGATGAATCGAGTTTCAGCGACACCAGCCAGACGACGATGATGGCCGAAAAAGATCGCCTGAAAGCGACCGTGACGATCTACGAATGTGATTCCGATCTGCTGGCCAACGCGATCTTGAAAGACACCCAACAGCCCTCGGAGTCGGTGCTTTTTGGGCGGACCGTCGTTCGGGTTTCACCCGGTCCGAGTTCGTCGCCGAGTGGCGTTCAGCCACTAACCTCCATGCTTTTTGCGTTTCACGGAATGCTTGAGGACAAGGGCCAGCTCTAGAAATGCATTCCAAAGAACATTATTTTTACCCGAACGCATTTCCCAACCGTAATGAACTTACATGAGGGTGAGACGCGCCTCAGTGGCATGTAGTTGACTGTGGTTAGGTGTGTTCCTATAGTGCCGCGTCTGAGCCGACAGGGTCAACGTTTTGAAGAAGGTTGAAGTATGACGATGAATGGAATCGGAACTATCACGCTGGCAGCCCTACTTGGGTTGTCGATTGTTGCTTGCAGCGACGACACTGGCAAACCTGGTGGAAATATTTCGGGAGCGGAGGCAGTCAGCATCCAAGCCACTCCGTTTCCTCTCTCGTTCCCAGATGTTGCCCTGGGCAATACCTTTACGGGTACAGTGCGTGTGTCCAATGCAGGCGAAGGCGTCCTTAAGATCTCCTCAATCGAGTTGATCGAAGACACCGATTCGGACGAAGGTGGCGTTGAGTTCCAGCGTGACGCATGGATCAACACAGCTGAGTTGAAGACGGACGAGTTCATCGACCTCAAGGTTGTTTATTCACCCCTTGATCGTTCGCCTGACTCAGGCCGTATCGTCATCAAATCGAATGACGCCGAGGGCGAGTTCACGATTCCGATTTCGACCGAAGACCTCGCTCCAAACATCTTCTCCAATCCAAATATCGTCTTCCAGCGTGTTGCGCCCGTTTCGGCTGAAACACGCGACACCACGTGGCGTTTGACCGAAGTTCAGAACACTGGACAGGCTCCACTTGAAATCACACGCGTTGTGGTCACGGGCAGCGAAGACTTCAAAGTCTCGTACCCCATCAGCGACGACATCACTGCGGATCATACAACTGACGGCGACGCCCCGCGCACGCTGTTGCAGCCTGACGAGTCGTTCCCCGTCCGTGTTTATTTCAACCCGGTCGACAACAGCCCATCAACCGCTGACTTGATCTTGTTTTCGAACGATCCTGATTCGCCGCAATACACCGTCAAGCTTCAGGGCAACAGCGGCGCACCATGCATCAAGCTGAGCCGTGAAGACGAAATCAACTTCGGTGAAGGCGGAATCGGCTTCGCGAACAACAAGACCATCACGATCGAGAACTGCTCACCAACGCAGGACCTTGACGTGTCGTCGATTGAAATCACCGACGATGGCGGCAACGCAATTTTCGGCATCAAAGACGGTTCGTTGCCAGCTGCTCTTCCGGGCGCATCTGCAATCATCCCGCCTGACAACACAGCAAGCTTTGTTGTGACGTACACACCGACCGCAGAAGTCGTGTCAAACGGTGAGCTCACCGTTCGAAGCAACGATCCTGCTAAGGCAACTCTCAAGGTGCCGATCGTCGGTAAGGGAACGACCAACGTTTGTCCTCAGGCTATTGGCCAGGCACGCTTGAGCGATTCTCCACAATACCGTCAGCAGATCGCGACCATTCCTTTGAAGACCGTTCTTCTGGACGGAACGCAATCGGTCGACGCAAACGGAAGCATCGCGAGCTACGAGTGGACCATCATTCAGCGTCCTCCAAACTCGACTGCTCGTCTTGAGCCCACCAACACCGACCCTGCTCCTTCGATGTTCCTCGACCTCGCTGGTATCTACATCATCGAGCTCACGGTCTACGACGAACAAGGTCTGGCGAGCTGCAGCGATGACGAAACACGTCGCGTGACCATCTCGGCTGTTCCTGACGAAGACATCCACGTTCAGCTTGTTTGGGACACCCCTAACGACGCCAACCAGACAGACACCGTCGGTACCGACCTCGACCTCCACTACTTGCATCCAGCAGGTCGTTGGAATCAGGCGCCCTACGACATCTTCTGGCGCAACGGTACCGCTGATTGGGGCGGACCAGGTGGCTCGGATGACCCTTCACTCGATATCGATGATACCGATGGTTCAGGTCCAGAAAACGTCAACCATGACAACCCAGAAAGCGGTCTCATCTACTCGGTCGGCGTTTACTACTACGCCGACAAGGGCCTCGGACCGAGCTACGCCACACTGCGTATCTACGTTCAGGGAACTCAGCGTTATGAGTACCGTGACCAGTACCTTCCTAAAGAAGAGACCTTCTGGAGAGCAGCTGCGATCACATGGCCCGGCGGACAAATCAGCGCGATCAACCAGATCACGAATGGTTTCCCTGGTCAGTAAGTTCAGGACCTAGATTTTTAAAAAGGCGCGTCGATGACGCGCCTTTTTTTTTTGTGGTAAGTCGCAAGGAACTCGTTTTTTTGAGGTCAGTATGGAAGTCATGATTCGGATGCGCATTGGCATGGAGCAGGCGCACTACGCCGGGAACTTGGTCGATGGGGCGCATATGCTCAAGTTATTCGGGGACGTAGCCACCGAACTATTGATTCACCACGACGGTGATGAGGGGCTTTTTCGTGCCTACGATGCGGTGGAATTCCTCGCGCCTGTGCGGGCGGGTGACTATATCGAGGCCGTGGGCTCCATCACATCTGTCGGCAAAACCAGCCGCAAGATGGTCTTCGAAGCACGCAAGGTCATCGAGTTGACCGATAATCCAGACCAGCCTTCAGAGGCACGAGTTCTGGATCCGGTCGTCGTGGTCTGTCGTGCCACGGGCACCTGCGTGGTTCCCCTTGATTGCCAGCGAGCCAGTCATGAGTGATGCGCTTATGATTACCGCTGCGGTCAACGGCGCCGAGACGATGCGGGAGCAGAACCCAAACGTGCCCTATACCGCCGACGAAATCGCCACCGAGGCGAAAAAGTGCAGGGAAGCCGGCGCTGCGATGATTCACGTTCATGGTCGCAACGACGACGGGACGCCGACTCAGGATCGGGAGACGTTTCGGAAGATTTTGACGGCCGTTCGCGCCAAATCAGACATCCTTGTGCAGTTCTCAACGGGTGGCGCGGTGTGGATGGACGTTGAAGAACGTATCGAAGCGCTAGATTTGCGGCCAGATATGGCGACGCTGACCACTGGGACCGTGAATTTCGGGGACGATGTGTTCAAAAACACGCTTCCGATGATCAAAACGATCGCATCCCGCTTGAGCGAGTTTGGCATCCGGCCTGAGATCGAAGTTTTCGAAATCGGCATGATGGACACCGCATTGAAGCTTCTGGCTGAAGGTGTGCTGACGGCTCCCTTGCACTTCGATTTTGTGCTTGGCGTGCCCGGCGCGATGGCTGCGCGGCCAGAATACCTAGATTTTCTGGTAACTTTGCTGCCTTCGGGCAGCACGTGGTCGGTCGCCGGAATCGGACGCCACGAACTTCCGTTGGCGTACAAGGCCCTTGAGATGGGCGGGCATGTCCGTGTGGGCCTTGAGGATAATGTGTACGTCGCGAAGGGTGTGTTGGCTCAGGGGTCATGGGAATTGGTGCAAAAAGTCGCAGAGCGCGCTCGGGAGTTGGGCCGCAGACCAGTTGGCCCAGACGAGGCGAAGGCGATTTTGTCTCTCGACCGCATAAAACCTAGCTAATCGGGGCGTTTAGGTTTTTCTTGTCGCTCGTCGAAGATCGGTCGATTGGGCCGCTGACCTAGGTTATTTGCGGGTCACAGGATAAAAAGCGTTCGAATACTGCTTGACAAGGGATCGGCCTCATAATTAAATCCCCCACGAATCAAGGCAGTACGCGGATCTCTGGAGTTTAAGCCGTTCTCCGGCGATCCATTTTAGGCATATCCGTATCAACAACTTGTGTAGGAAATTTCCATGACAAAGTCAGAACTAATCAATGCAGTACACGACCGTGCAACCGAAGCTGGCATCGAGCTTACAAAGAAAGCGACTGGAGAAATCCTCGACCTTGCTTTTGACGTCATCGCTGGTGCAATCGACCACGAACGTCGTTTCTCGTACCCACAATTCGGTACGTTCAGCGTGAAACACCGCAAATCGCGTGAAGGACGCAACCCACGTACGGGCAAGCCGATCAAAATCGAAGCTTCGTACACAGTGTCCTTCAAGCCAGCTCCTGCGCTTAAAGACAAAGTGAACTAATTTCCGCAAGGAAATCGCAAGAAGGGCACCTCAAAAGGGTGCCTTTTTTGTTTCTTGGCGAAGCGCGCCGGATTAGGCATGGTGTCGGCGATGAAAGAACGATTAGACAAAGTGCTTGTGGACCGAGAGTTCCTGGAGTCACGCACGCGAGCGGCGGCCATGATCATGGCGGGTCACGTGTTCGTGAACGGCCAGCGGGTCGACAAGGCCGGCACCAAGATTCGCCCCGATTCCGTGATCGAGGTGAAGGGCGACCGGAATCCTTACGCGTCACGCGGTGGATTGAAGCTTGAGGCTGCCCTGAAGGCGTTTGAGTACGATTGCACGGATAAGGTGGTGATCGACGTTGGTGCGTCCACTGGCGGCTTCACAGACTGTGTTCTGCAGCACGGCGCGCTAAAGGTTTATGCGGTTGACGTGGGATATGGGCAAATCGCCTGGAAATTGCGCACCGACGAACGCGTGATCAACATGGAACGCGTCAATATTCGCCATCTTGAATCGGACGCCATTCCTGAGCGCTGTGATCTGGCCGTGATCGATTGTTCGTTCATCTCGATCGGCAAGGTCCTTCCGAACACCCTGACTTTCTTGAAGCCCAGTGCGGACATCATTGCACTCATCAAACCGCAATTCGAGGTCGGCCCGGGCCACATCGCAAGAGGCGGTGTTGTGCGCGATCAGGACGCTCGAACGGCGGCAATTCAGGATGCGATCGAAGAGGCTCGCGTGCTTGGTTTCGATCAGGTAAACGGCATCGACTGTCCGGTGCATGGCCCGGCTGGCAACATCGAGTACCTCGTCTGGCTGCGCCGCGTGGAGAACACATGAGAATCCTTTACGGCGTGGTCGGCTCAGGCATGGGACACGCCATTCGAAGCTCAGTCGTCATCAAGAAGCTGATCGACGAGGGGCACGAGGTCCATATCGTGGCCTCGGGCGGGGCTGTGAAGTATTTGACCGAGCGTTTTGGTGGCGTCACCGAAATCTGGGGTCTGGACATGGTCGTCGTCGACAACGAAGTCGACAAGCTGATGACTGCTGCGTTGAACGCCAAAGGGCTGATGAAGCGCCTGCCCAAGAACGCGCGTGAGTTTTTCGAGGTTGAAGCCGACTTTGCACCCGAGGTCGTCATCTCAGACTTTGAGACCTGGAGTTGGCTCTTCGGCAAATTCTACGGACGTCCGATCATCTGCATCGACAACATTCAGATCATCAATCGCTGCACACATTCGCCTGAGATCTTGGACGGCGAGGAAGACAGCTTTCGCGTCGCCAAATCGATCGTCAAGGCGCGTACACCTCGTGCAAATGAATATCTGATCACAACGTTTTTCCACCCTCCGATCCGCAAAAAACGAACCCGTCTGGTCCCTCCGATCCTTCGTGAGACCCTTCTGAACGCCAAGCCGACGGTGGGCGATCACCTTTTGGTTTATCAGACTTCGGAGTCGTTCAAGACCCTTCCCGACATGCTCAAACAGCTCGATATGCCGGTGTACGTCTACGGATTACGCCGTGGAATCGAGGCTGACGAGGTCGATGGAAACCTGACCTACCGACCGTTTTCTGACACCCAATTTGTCGAAGATTTGGCGACCTGCCGAGGTGTGGTCGCATCGGCGGGGTTCACTTTGATGTCCGAGGCCGTTCATCTGGGCAAGCCATTCCTGGCGACACCCATCCGCGGTCAGTTTGAGCAGATTCTGAATGCCCGATACTTGGCTGGGTTGGGCTACGGAACCTACGAGATGAATCTGGAGCCGCCTGCCTTGAAGGCGTTTGTGTCGAACCTCAAGACCTACGCCAAGAACCTCGAGTCCTACGAACGCCACGATAATTCTGTGACGTTGGGCGCATTGGACGAGTTTTTGAACAAAGTCGCTGCCGGGCTGATCTAGCCATCCGATGCCTTCGACCGTTTTTGGCCAAATACACGAATAAATTGCCCAAACGTCACCCTCCATCGACCATGGAGGGCGAACCACGACGTTGGGAAGATAATGGCCAAATCAGATCTGATGATATCCGGGTTGACCTTGCGGGCCTTGGTGCGCGCCGCTGAGACGCCTGTGAGTGGGCAGCTTGTGAAGCGTCAGCTCTTTGCCGACCTCGAGCTCGACGACGTGCTGAAGGTTGACCTTCGAAACGAAGATCCGCCGATCGCGTTGATGCCAGTGCATGCAGAACGGGAGGATTGATGTTTTTTCGAACGACCTCTCGTGATTTTGCAGATGCGTATGCTGCCGGGCGGACCAACCCGGAAGAAGTGCTCGAAAAGACGCTCGATGCCATTCGTGAGTCCGACAAACAATCGCCGCCCTTGGGGGCTTTTGTCCGTCGAACCGAAGCGTTGGCCAAAGAGGCTGCCCTGGCTTCGGCCAAACGTTGGCGCCGTGACAAGCCGCTTGGTCCGTTGGACGGAGTTCCGGTTGCCATCAAGGATGAGTTCGACCTGGCCGACCATCCCACCGGCGCAGGCACGACTTTTCGTGGCAGTGAAAACGCGCTGGTGGACGCGGCTGTGGTGGCGAGGTTGAGAAAGAAAGGCGCCGTGATCGTAGGCAAGACGCATATGACCGAGATCGGTCTGGGCGGCACGGGCTTAAACGCGCATTTTCCGACCCCAAGAAATCCTCACGATCTGCAAAGGCTCACAGGGGGTTCATCCAGCGGCAGTGCGGCTGCTGTCGCAGCAGGCCTCTGTCCCTTAGCGCTTGGAAGCGACGCAGGCGGGTCGATTCGAATTCCGGCTTCTTGGTGTGGAATTTACGGCCTGAAACCGACGTACGGCCGCGTGCCAAGTTCCGGTGGTGCGCTTCTGTCTTGGAGTCTGGATCATCTGGGACCGATCGGGGCGAGCGTGGACGATTTGGCGGCATTCATGGACGTCGCGAGTGGGAAGGATGCGAAGGATCCATCGAGCCTTTTTGGCCCTCATCCACGCCGGTTGGGGCGCCTTAAACCTGGCGGCTTGAAGGGAATGAAATTTGGCTGGTGTCCCGAATTTGCAGACGATGCTGATCCTGACGTCCGGGCGGCATTTCACGAAACGTTGAAACGCATCAGCGATCAGGGCGCCAAAGTCGAAAAGGTCAGACTTGAGTACGCCCAGTGGATTCATAAAGTCGGGTACATTACTTTTTGTGCGGAAGCGGCGACCTCGCAGCACGATTGGCTGAACGACTTTCGCCAGGCTTATAATCTGGACACACGGCTGGTGTTGGCGATCGGTGAGAACATCTCGGCGGTTGAGTACCTGCACGCCCAGCGGGTTCGACAGCTGATTCGTCAGGAGTTTGACCAGGTATGTGGTCGTTTCGACGCCTTTTTGCATCCAACGACCGCCGGGACGGCTGCTCATGTCTCGGATTCGAGCCTTGGTGAGGCCGTGGTCGACACCGCTTTGAATGACCGCGTTTCTCGCTACACGTTTGCCGGCACGTTGACTGGCTTTCCATGCGTGACCATCCCGTGCGGGGTGGATTCTCAGCTGATGCCGATCGGTCTGGAGTTGATGTCAGGGCCATGGAGTGACGGACGGCTCTTACAGGTCGCCTTTGCCGTGGATCAGGTGATGGAGCCAATGGCAGCGCCCAAAGCTCTCTGGGATGCGCTTTGACCTCAGCGCTTGCGATCCTGCGGCCCGAGTGGTAGCTAGGCGACTTCATTAGGGTACTCGTATAGGACGGGTGTTAACCCGCATGTCTAGGTCGTCTTTATGGTCGTCTCACTCGCCGTCGTTGCCGTGCTTCTCTTGCTCGGCCTCCTTTACCTAATCGTTGAGAACTTGAAGTGGAAAGATCTCTACTTGAAGGCTCAAGATGCGCTCGAAGCCAAGCCACAAGGCCGCGTTGAGTCGAAGAAGTCCGAACCAGCCAAGTTGAACAAATCCGATTCGTCTGAGAAGTCGAAGTCCAGCAAGGCCGCCGATAAAGCCGACGCAAAACTGACCAAAGAGCTTTCGGAAATGAAGGACGAGGTCAAAGGCCTCAAGACTCAAGTCTATGAACTCAAGAACGAGAACAAAGAACTTAAGGGCGCCGTAGAGAATGTGGGCAAACCGGTGGTCGGAAACGATGCCTTGTTTGACCTGCGTCAGGAACTTGCC
>JBFFMO010000070.1:0-10277 GCA_041554035.1 Allomicrovenator sp.
CGCCTGGTCGGTCTCAAGGATATCCGCCTCATAGTAGTCGGCCGAAACAAGCTCGAATTCCATGCATAACGATGGCTGTGGATTTGGCACTGAATAAATGCCGAGCGCCGGATGAATAAAGGCGTTCCATTTACAGGTCACGATCCGATGCCCCTCTGGCCACGGATTGTCCTTGAAAAAGATCCTGCCCTCCATCGCGCCTCCAAGTCTAAGAAAATACCCTCATCTCCCGCGGCCTAAGTATCCTAGGCCCTTCGGACGGTCAAATCGTCGTAACTTGGTTTTCCATCAACTGCCAACGAGACAAAGTCGAACAAGTCGCTTCCATCGAGAAACCTGATACGATCCGGTCATGACGAATAGAACTCCGGCTTGGTGCGTGGGGCGAACAGGCGAAGTCGACCAGTTGGCCCGCCTTTTTGAACGCTACCGCCTTGTGACGATCGTGGCGCCAGGTGGCATGGGGAAAACACGGCTTGCCGAGAAATTCGCCAGCCTTCGCGAAGACATCAGCGACCGCGAAACTTGGTTTGTGCCGCTCGCGGATGTCTCGTCCCATATCTCGGATTTTGTCGCGGAAAAGCTCGGCGTTCAGGTCGAACGTCTTGAGCATATGCTTCAAAGCCGCATCGACGTGTTCATCGTTTTGGATAACGCCGAACACGCGATCGAGGAAGTCCGCGACTTTGTCGACGGCCTTCTGACTCGAGTGCCGCATGTGCGGGTGTTGGTGACGTCGCGGCAGCCGCTGGGTCTGTCGGACGAAGCGATCCTCCGGTTGGGGCCCCTCGAACCTGTGCCGGCCCGTGAAGTGCTCATGGAACGCGCCGAGCGATACGGCATCACGCTGGAAGCAGACGACACGCTCGACCTTTTGTTGAGAGGACTTGGGGGCATTCCGCTGGCTTTGGAATTGGCGGCCTCAAGGCTCTTGACCCACGATGTGGCGACGCTGGCGGAGGACACCGAAACCGACGTCGGGGTGCTGCAATCCACAAATAGCGAGTTCCCAGAACGTCATCGTCAGCTCGACCGGGTGTTGAGCGCATCCTGGCAAGACCTAACGCCAGAGCTCCGCAAAAGCGCCGCGCGCCTGAGCATGTTCGTCGACACCTTCGATCTGGATGCAGCGCTGGTCGTGAGTGATATGGAGAGTGTCGGAGCATTGGTTCGGCACTCATGGATCGAGAGAAACCAGACACCAAAGGGGATTCGTTTTCGGATTCCAGGGCTTTTGCGAGCGTTCGGGCGAGAACAAATGAAGTTATCGCCCGAGGAAGGTGTTTTTAGGGCGCTGATCGTGCGGCATTTTCTGGACCGCGACAACGTCGCAGGACAGAGCCGTTGCGCGCCTGAGTGGATGGAGAACCTCTTTGTGATGTCTCCAAAGCTTGATGATTTGGGGCTTAGAGTCGAAGCCGTTCTGGCCATCGAATACCCAGCACGCCTGCGATTTGCGTTCAGGCGTTGGGATAACCTCATCGATGCCTTGCTCATGGACCCTGTGTTTGCCGACCAGGACGATGCGGGCATGGACGCGGACCAGATTACGGGCTTCCGAGCACGATTGCTCGACGCAAAAAGTCTTGCCGCGATGGCGCTTTCACAAACGGAAGACTCCCGGACCTTATGCGACGAAGCGTGGAAGGCCGCAGAAAACATCGATGATGAAGCCTTGAAGGCATCGATTTTGATTTCGCTTGGAATGGCGGCGGCCGAGCAAGGAGATTCATCGACTGGCGTTGCCAGACTGGAAGAAGCGGTGGCTCGGGCAAAAGCGTGTGGAAATATCCCCGTGCAAATCAGAGCCCTTCAAAAATTGGCGATGCCACGATTTGTGAGCGGCCATATTCAAGAAGCCCTTGATGCCGCCCAAGAGTCGGCCGGGCTCGCCGAAAAAATTGAAGATGATTACGAGCGCGGACGGGCCCAAGCGGTGATTGGCGTGATTCAGATGGGCACCGGTGATTTTGCGGCTGCACGGGCCTCGATGGAACTCGCACTCGAGCTTCAAACCCGGCTGGAAGACAACCAATCGATGATTCTCTCGGTCACGAATCTGGGAAATCTGTTTTTGATCGAGGGTCGCCTGGACGAGGCTTTTAGTTGTTTTGAGCGCTCTCTTCAGTGGACGCAAAAATCAGGAAATGCCGTCGCCGAAGCCACCTCGCTTGAAGGTTTAGCCTGGGTTCATTTTGAACGCGGTGACGTCGCGATTTCATTGCTGGAAGACGCCGCGCGTCTGACTGAGCCCTACGAGGCGTTTTTCGAACAGATCGAAGTCTTCTGCGCCCTGACGATTCATCATTTGCGGCTGCGCCAATTCGGTGCGGCAAAAGGTGCCTTGGCGTCGGCCAGCCGGCTCGCGCAAACGATGCAGATCTCAGGATGGACCGCTTGTGTCGCGGCCTTGGGGGCACTGACCGCAGCGATGGGTAAAGAGGCTGGCGCCGCTGAAACTCATATGGTCGCGGCCCGCACTTACGAAGAAATCGATTGGAAATGGCATGAACACGCCATCGCTTTTTTGACGGACGGAAAACCATTCGATGCAAAGGCCGCGATGCGAGCTGCGGACGCGCTCGACGCAGAGCCATGGCGTTGTCCTCCGGCCTGGATCCGACATAATCCGATTCGAATTTGCGTGCAGCTGCTGCAGGCCAAAAACGACGAAGCCCCGATCCTTCGGCTTTCGTCCGACGCCAGAATCGTGGTGATGCCCGACGGCACCGAACACGACTTTTCGCGGCGCGGCCCACTGCGCCTCATTGTGCTTGAGCTCGCCAGACGTGCACAGGTCGATCAGGTGATGTCAGTCGACGACGTGATCGAGGCTGGATGGCCCGGGGAGATAATCTCGCCTGACGCCGCGCGATTGCGGGTGTACACGACGATCAAACGCATGAGGAATATTGGATTTTCGGACCTGATCGAAACCACGGATGAAGGCTATCGCCTCCATCCGGGCCTCAACGTCCTTGATTACGCGGTGAGCTGAACCAGCTCAAAAAGCCACAACGCGTGTGCCGACATGGTCTGCATCGTCGTGAATTCCTTCTCACTTTCTGGCGCAAAATAGCCGGTCCCAAGGTTCGCCACCGCGATGCCTTTTTCCAAGAATGGGTCCACGCCTGTGCCACCGCGGATCGGTTGAACAGCTGACGTAATACCGAGTTTCTTGGCAGCGGCACTGGCCCATTCGACGAGCTCCGGGCGTTCTTTGAGTTTGGGGCCCATGTTGATGTACTGCTGCACGACCTCGACCTCCATCGTGCCGGCCTGCTTCAACACGTGGGCTTCTCGTTTCTTCAGCGCGATCGGATCGAAGTCGCGCAGACGAATATCCAGGCGAAATCCGCCATCTTCTGGAACAACGCGGTAGGGCTGCGAATACCCATCAAAACCCTCGGAGTCTTCAGCGCTCAGGGTGAAGCCAGGGTCGGAAGCCAAGAACTTACCGACAAATTCGATCGCATCGGATGCCGCGGCATCAAAGCCCGGTGCGGTTTCGACTTCCGAAACTTCAAAACTCCCACCACGAACGATATGAGGCGACACGATTTCTTCGACGACCTCAAAAAGCTCGCCGAGTCCTTCAGGTTCATCGAACACAAAAAACGCTTCAGCATCACAGTCGCGCAGTTCGTCACAAGCGAACCAAACCAGATGGACTCCGGCTTCTCGGTTTTTAAGCTCGGCCAGGATTTCTGCGGCAAAACGGGTCGCGGGTCGATGACCTTCGACTTTCGCGGTCGCTCCGTGAGTGTTCACGCCACCCAAGAAGACCCGAGCCACGTTTGGCGAAGACTCCACGGGGCGCGAGGCAAAATTCATGGCAGCTCGGCTGGCGTTGAAATTCTCGATGTTGATTTCAAAGGGATCAAGTCCGTCGATCGTGTAGCCGCTGGTCACTTTGCCGTCCGCCAAGAGTTGAGCAAGGCCAACCAGGGCCTCCATTCGACCGATCTCCTCGTCGGGACGGGCCACAAAAATCAGCGGACTGTGGTCGATATTAGGATGTTCCTTGAGCAACCAGGCCAGCGTCATCATATGGGTCAGACCTAACTTATCGTCCAAACCAAAAGGTGCGTCGCCCGGACCGAACACAATGTCCTGGCCGACGTAGGATTCAAGCACCGGGTAATTTTTGACGCTCACCTGAAGCTCAGGATTTCGGGGATACGAGAGTGCTCGTCCGTCCCATTTCGCCTGAATCTGCAGTTTTTCGACCGGGGCCGTGCCGCGTGCCGTATCCAGATGAACCATCAACGCGATAGGCGGTTTGTCGTGACCTGCGCCACGCCCAGGAAGGCGGGCCACAAGATTCGCCATGGGATCAAGTTCAGTCGTCGCGCCGTGTTTTTCGAAGAATTCTGCGAGCATACGGGCCAGGTGAGCCTGCCCCGGGGTGCTCGGGATGGTTGTCGAGTCTTCGTCGCTGCTGCTTTCGACCGCAACCACAAATTCGAGATGTTCAAGAGACTTCTTTGCTATTTCTTCGGACGAAAACTTCATGACTCACCATCAGGCAAAAGGCGCGCGGAACATAACAGGTCGGGTATCGGTCGTCACAGCCTATCGTCAACGACGCGGCGCAACCTTGCTCCAAGGCGCACATTGCCATATCACTCCGTGACTTCGGATAAATGCTGGATGAAATTTTGATGAATCGAATGCTAAAAATGGCCATGGCTGTCGCCATGATCGCTGCTTTTTTCGGCCTGTCGGAAACCGACCCGGGAATTCGAATCGGTTTTTTCCCAAGCTGGACCAACAGCACCACGGGCGAACTCTACGTTTGGCTGGCCATTCCATTTCTGATCTTCCCGGCGTTCTTCCTCGCTGCGGATGCGCTCTCCGACACCCTGGTCAACCTGCAGTCGAAGCTCATCAAGCTTGTTGAGGTCTTTGGGCAGCGGTCGCGAACATTTGCCGTCAGCGCGTTTCTTGGCCTCCTTGGTCTGATGGTTCTGGGAAATCATTTCATCTTTCATGGATACCCATTCACCGACGATGAATGGGGCGCAATGTATGGCGGCCAACTCATGGCCCTCGGTAAACTCGCCGAACCAAAGCCTGAATATTTTAAGGCGTTACCAAGCCTGTTCCTCTATGTGAAAGACGGCATGATGACGTCATTCGACTGGTTCGGCGCGCTCGTGCCTTGGGCGATTTCTGAATTCTTTGGATTGGGAAATCTAGTTCATCTCGCGTTCTCGGCGGCCACGGTTGTCGCCATCGCGACTCTGGTTTCACGGCGACTTGGTCGAGGTTGGGGCGTATTTGCTGGGGTGTTATTTGTCGCCTCCCCCATGGCTCTCTCGCTCTCGCTCTCGACTCATGCACATGTGGTTTCGCGAGCCTTCCTTGCGTTCACCCTATTGGCGATCGACGAGATTTTGCGACGCCCTTCGGACTGGCGTCCCTACGCGGCCGCCGGAATTCTTGGTGGGATGGGTTGGACAGTGCGTCCCGTCGAAACCACCATGCTCTTGGCGCCGCTCGCACTATGGCTTATCTGGCGCGGCATCAAAGACGCTTCGACACGCAAGGGTTTGGGCGCGTTTTTGGTCGGTGGAATCATCTTAGTCGGAGTGTTTACCGCACATTCATGGGCCGTCACAGGGACGCTCTTACCGGCCCGCCTCGCTCCTAGCGATGCCGCGGCATGGACCAATCACCACAAACCTCCGTTTGCGTTCCTGAAGTCGGCGTCGATCCTGAAAAACCGCCTTGGCGAAAATATCAGCTATAATCTCTTCCTGCTCACCATCTGGGTGATGGGACCCCTTGGGATCTTTCTGGCGTGGTGGGGAGCAAATAAGGACAAATTCTCGGCCTTGCTTCTGGTCGGCGTCGTGTGCGACCTCGCGATGGGGATTCTGCACGAAGATTATGGCATTCACGTCGTTGGACCGATTCACTATTCAGAAACCACGGTGCCCTTGATCATCCTAATTACGCAGGGGCTTAGAAGCCTTTCGGACTTTTGCATCGAGCATAGAGTCGACCAACGAAAGTGGGTGGCATTTGTAACGGCTCTGATACTTTCAAACATGTTTTTTGCGGGTGTTCACTTGAACGCTGTAGAACGTTCGGCACGAATGCATGACAGAATCTACGGCTTCTTTGACGACCCGAAATTTGATCATTCCGTCGTGATGGCCAGTGAATACGGCACACATTGGAAAGCTTTTCCCTATTTTCGAAACACGGGTTCCTTTGTGTTTCAATGGCGTCGCGTTCATCCGGGCGACGAACGTGTTCATATTGTTCATTATAAAAAAGGTGACGCCAAAACCTTGGATGCACTGAAAAAGGCAATGCCTGACCGCAAGTTCTATGAGCTTCGAACTTTGCGCCGTGAACCGTACATTGAAGCGGTAGATTTCAAATGATGAACTTCTTGGTGACCGGGGCCACAGGGCTTGTCGGCACGCACGTTATGCGTGAACTCGCCAGCAGATCGATTCGCGCAGCGGGATTGAGTCGCAGCGGTGGCACCTATGCGGCGGACCTCCTTGATCCGCAATCGCTCGTAGCGATTCCGTGGTCGGAATTTACGCACGTGATTCATTGCGCCGCCGCCATCCCAGCGCGGACGAACGACTTTTCGACCAACACTCAGGGCACAGAAAACCTGCTTGAATGCCTGCCCGATTCTCTTAAATCGCTGGTTTTGGTCTCATCCATCAGCGCATCGTTGGACACCGATTACGGCCGGTCGAAACATCGGGCCGAGGTTCTGTGTTCGAAGTGGGCCAACGACCATCGGGTGCCGTTGAGCATTTTTCGCCCGACGTCGATCTTTGGAAAGGGCATGGCGGAAACCACGATTCTTCCGTCTTTTGTGAAGCTTGCGAAGAGTGGACAATCGCTTCGGTTGAGCGCCCCCGCGGATTATGTTCAAAATTTCGTGTGGGCCAATGACGTTGCAGGTATCCTCGTCGATGCTGCGGTCCAAGGACGGGCTGGAGAATGGGAATTATCGTCCGACGACACTCTCGATGGGCTTGAGCTTGCTCAGGCCATCACCGGCCTTTACGGCGGCATAATCGACGACGTACGAGGGCCAGCGACAGGCACCAAAACCGAGTTCAACAACTCAAAGTTGAAACACGATTTCGCCTGTGAATTTACGCCGTTTATTTCGGCACTTAGGAGTTCCTTTGAAGTCTAATCGACCTGTCGTTTTGGTCACCGGAGTCAGCGGTGATGCTGGTCAGGGCATTATCGCCGGCTTGAAGCAGGCCACGTCACAGCCCTACATTATTGGGCTGGATTATACGGACGATAACGCCGGTTTTGCGATGTGCGATTTGGGGATTCAGGTTCCTGGTATCGCCGCTGAGAACTACATTTCATCGCTGTTGAACCTCGTCACTGAGCATTCCGCGAAGTTGTTATTTCCTGGCATCGACGGCGAACAACTGCTTCTGGCTGAGGCCGCTCCGCGTTTCGCCGAGCTCGGCTGTACGCTGATCGGGTGCGATCCCGATTTCATCCGGATTGCATCCGACAAGATTGCGACGTCAGAATGGCTTTTGGAAAATGACCTTGGCGCGCCAGAATCATGGCCAGCATCAACACCCATCGCCGAATTGGTGCCGCGACTGCCTCTGATTATCAAGCCACGCGCCGGGCACGGGTCTCAGGGTGTTTATGTCGTGCGCACGGCAGAGGACCTGCAAAACCGAGTGCTCGAGCAACCTGACGCTTGTGTTCAAGACTATATTGATGGGCCCGAGTACACCTGTTCGCTGCTTTTCGACGATCAGGGAAACCTCTGTGATTGGCTGGTGACACAACGTGAATTGAGCGGTGGCAGGACGATTCGAACCGACGTCGTGGATGAGCCCGTCATCGTGCAATACCTGCATGATTTTGCGCAGCGCGCAAAAGGTGTCCGTGGGTCGGTGAACCTGCAGTTGCGCACCAACGGCGATGGAAAGGTCAAAGTATTTGAGATCAATCCACGGCACTCAGGCTCGACCTCGATGCGAGTGGCCGTCGGTTATAATGAACCCGCACGCTTGCTGGAATACCACGTCCACGGCACCCCCATGGGCCGAGCCGAAGTGACGCAGGCACGCGTGTATCGGGTGTGGTCTCAGATTGTCGTGCCCAGGAGTCCAAAATGAGTACCGTCGTTTTTGATTGTGGGGACACCCTTTTGACCTTGGCCCCACCGCGCGAGGAGCTTTGCCAGCAGGCGCTCCAACGTCTGGAGATTTACGTCCCGTACGACACGATTGCGTTGGCGTACCGCATGGTCGATTTTCGGCTCACACAGAAGTCGAGTCGCTTAAAATCGGTCGAAGAAAAACGCGCGTTTCATTTGGCCTATAATTCCATGGTCGCTGAGGCACTGGGGCTCGAATCCAGGACCGAAGAAGTCGACCGCACACTCTTCGAGGTGTTCTCGGAACGGCGGCACTGGCAGCCCTTCCCCGGGACTTTTGAGGCTCTGGAGGACCTGCGTCTGCGACACGAACTTTTTGTTCTGGCGAATTGGGACACCAACCTGGTCTCGCTCTTAGAGAAGACCAAGCTTGCCCCGTTTTTTTCGGGGATCTTCTCTTCGGCGGAACTCGGTGCCGAAAAGCCCGATCCGGCCGCCTTTGCGGAGTTCGCAAAACGTTCAGGCGTCGTGCCTCAAGAAGCGACCTATATTGGAAACGAATACCGCGCCGATATCGCGGGAAGTCGGGCAGCAGGTTTCCGCCCTATCCTCTTCGACCGAGCCAATCATTACGGCTCGCATGTGGATTGTGAGATCGTGACCGACTGGAAAGAACTGATCGAGACCATCGAGACGAAGCCATGAGCACGCCAAACCTCTCGTTGATCGTCGCCCTCTATTTCGAGGAAGAATGTGTCGAAGCCTACGTGGACAGCGTCCGAACGTGTCTGGATCACGAAGACCTGACCTACGAAATCGTGTTTGTGGACGATGGAAGTCAGGACCGCACGATCGAAATTGTCGAAGGATTGGCGGCCGCGGACCCACGAATCAAGCTCGTCCAACTTTCTAGAAATTACGGAAAAGAAGTCGCGGTCACGGCCGGTATCGAGAACGCCCGCGGCGAATACATGTTGATGATGGACGTGGATCTTCAAGATCCACCGGAACGCATCATGGATTTCTACCGCAAAATTCACGAAGGCTACGACCTTGTGTTTGGTGTGCGCATTCAGAAAAACGACAAGCTGCTCAACACGCTATTTTCCAAATTTTTCTGGTGGTTTCTCAACACATTGACCGGCCTCAAGATCCCCACTGGCCTTGCAGTGATGCGGATTTTCAACCGCCAATTTGCGACGGAATTCTTGCGACACCCCGAGCGCATCCGGTTCATCGAAGGGATCTTCATGTCGATCGGTCTGCGCCGAACGACGATGCCGGTCGAAAACCGCCCTCGATTTGCCGGGACCTCCAAATTCAATTTCAAACGTCGGATGAAGTTGGCCATCAACGCCATTCTGGCCTTCAGCAATCGGCCGGTCGAACTTGCCACTGGGCTGGGCCTGGGGCTACTAGGCCTCTCGTTGGTTATCGCGGCCTATTTTGCGCTTCGTAAGTTGGTCTTTGATATCGGCATGACCGGGTGGACCTCCACCGTTTTGCTAATTCTCTTCATCGGAAGCGTTCAGATTCTGCTGCTGGGCATCATCGGCTCCTACGTCGGCCGCATCTATCACGAAGTCAAACATCGCCCCCTCTACAGCGTTCAACAACGCCTGAACCTTAACGAAGAAGACGCATGACTCGTATCGCGCTACTCGGAGCCGGAGATCTCGGCCGAACGCTTGCTCATCATGCCACGACGGCCGGTTTCGAAGTCGTCGGATTTTACGATGATTCGTGTGTGGGAAGTGTTATCGACGGCTTGCCAGTTCTTGGTGGCCTCAAAGACGTGGACAACGGCGGGGATTGGGACGAATTGGTGATGGGGATTGGCTATAATCACCTTCGTTTTCGCCAGGACCTCTTCGAAAAACTACGCGGGGCAGGCTTCAAGTTTGCGACTTTGATTCATCCTTCGGCCTACATCGATCGCAGCGCCAAAGTTGAAGAAGGGGCGATTATTTTCCCCGGCTGTGTCTTGGATGCGCACGCTCAAGTGCTCGAAAACTCGCTACTGAATACGGGTTGTATCGTGGCCCACGACACCGTCGTCGGAGCTCACACGTTTCTGGGCCCGGGTGTGCATCTGGCCGGGTTCATCCGTATTGGGACACGATGTTTTCTGGGTATCGCCACCACGGTGATCGAC
>JBFFMO010000071.1:0-10250 GCA_041554035.1 Allomicrovenator sp.
ACACACGAATATGAGCACTGGCTAGAGCCTCAAGACCCAAGCTGGGCAAGTGATTCCGAGAATTAGGCTGGAATACATGAGCAAGTCGTAACATCAACCGGCTTGTTCATTTTTCCGCGCTTTTCCATGCTCATTAACAATTTTGCTCGTAGTCGCCATTATTGTGGTGATTATTCGAGTGATCCAGGGCCGAAAGGTCCTCTAAAAATAAGGATATAAAATGGATTGGAAAAACGTACTCGACCAAGCTCAACGCTCAGCAACCACCACCTACGACGGCGTTCAGTTGGGGGTGTTGGACCGGCTGGGCTTAGAACCCAAACGATCAACCATGGAGCTGGTACTGCCAGCTCTGGGAATCTTCGGTTTGGGAATCGTCGTCGGTTCGACCTTGGGGGTTGTTTTTGCCCCGAAACGTGGCGACGAGCTGCGAAGCGACCTCAAATATCGGATTTCTGATCTTCGTGACCGAGGCGCAGAACAGTTCGAAGAGGTCCGCTCGAAGGGAGACGAACTTATTGAATCTGCGAAAGGTCTCGCAAAGTCCTAGGGTTTTGCTCTCTTTCTATCCGCATATAATCAGGAAATAATTGAAATTTTTCACCAAAATTATCGCTCTGTCGTTGTTCCCGCTTCCGATGTTTTTCGGTTGTAGCAACGTGGCAGAGCGGATCGACTGTTCTAAAGTTTGCAACCGTTACCAAGAGTGTTTCGATAGCGATTATGATGTTGATAAATGTGTTGATGAATGTTCCAACGACGACGATGTGAACGAAGCAGACAAGTGCGAATCATGCATTGATGGTCTGTCTTGTACCGAATCGTTCGCTTGTGTGCCTGAGTGTGCGGGCATCGTGCCTTAGGCGCATGAACTCATTTCAAAAATTTGGTCCTCGAAAAAGAACCACAACAAAAAACAGCAAGCTCAGGCTTGCTGTTTTTTTGTTCAATTTGCTCAGAAAGGGCCAATTGTGGCTCATCGCTTCATTAACTCCATGATCTGCTTGGCCAAGTTCAGCCACCGGTTTTGTCGGCTCAACTTCACGGTTATTATGCGGTTTCCCGTTTCCGTCGGACAACTAATTTCGGTCGTCAGATAATCGCATTCCATAAGAGACTTATCGCGTTACGCCCCTCAAACGCTTGGAATGGAAACCTCCTGGTCATTCGGAGATGAGTTTAAGGTCGTCGATAAGCCATGTGTCGGATGACGAGCTGGAGCGAGGAGTGATGCGGACTCGGACTTGGGTCACGGTATTTGGAAACGTGATCTCGATGGTAGAGATCCCGTCGACCTCCTGCGATCCAGAGTTCGCCGGTTGAAAAACTTCTTCAATTTGGGGCAGGTAATTGACCGCAGCGGTTGTGGCAGCGGCGTATGACCATGTGGAGTTATTGGCAAGGGCTCCACGAATTCGCACCCGGCCATAATATGTCGCACCACCATCTGTGCTTATTTCGACAAGGACATAATCTAGATTATCAGGGCCGCCGCTAGAACCGTTGAGGTTCATCGCAGCAAGTTTGAAGCTCAGCGTCGCGCCCAGGCCGGGTCGCAATAGGACGTTGTCAAACTCGACTTGGACACCTCCGCTCACCTGCGTGGTGCTCCAAGCCCGTGACGACTCAATCCCAAGCGGACTATCCGCAGGTGCAGCAGTGGCCGATGAGTTTCCTTGCTCGTAGGTCATCGCGGGATTTGGCGTGAATCCCCAGTTTTTTGCGTTTGTTATGAGTTCGAAATCTTGGATTGCAAGCAATTCAATGCAGCCGCCCACCAGACAGACGCCATCGACTCCGCAGGCTGTGCCGTCGGGTTTGATGGGTTGAGAACACATACCATCTGTTGGACTGCAGACGCCGACGTCGTAACAGTTTGTTCGCGCCGAACAAATGACAGGATCATCTCCAACGCACGCACCCGCAACACATGCATCGATCAACGTGCATGCGTTGGCATCGTTGCATGCCGAACCATCGGCGAGGGGCGGGTCTGAGCAAAGTCCCGAGCTCGGGTCACATGTTCCCACGTCATGGCATTGGTCCATGGCGACGCATTGAACGGGGTCATTGCCGCTGCAAGTGCCGGATTCGCACTGGTCGGTTGCGGTGCAAGCATCGCTGTCGTCGCATACCGTTCCATCTGGGAGTTTGGGGTTTGAACACGCCCCAGTGGCTGAATCACAGGTCCCTGCCTCATGGCATTGGTCGACCGCAACACATTCAACGGGAGCGCCAGCTGTACAGGCTCCTGCCTGACAAATATCAGACGTTGTGCACTCGTCGGAATCATCACAAGCAGTTCCATCGGCAAGCTCAGGATCTGAGCATTCTCCAGTGGCTGAATCGCAGGTTCCTACGCCATGGCATTGGTCGCTGGCGGCGCACTCAATCGGATCGTTGCCAACACAAACACCCGAGACGCAGGCGTCAGTCGTGGTGCATGCATCGCCGTCGTCACACGTGGCGGTGTCGTCGTCGGTCGCCACGCAGATTCCATTTTCGCAGACCTCGACGGTACAGACGTTTCCGTCGTCGCAATCTGCTTCAGTCTGGCATTCCGCTGTAGTCGCGTTATTTGTGGCGTTATTTGTGGCGTTATTTGTGGCGTTATTTGTGGCGTTATTTGTGGCGTTGTTTGTCGCGTTATTTGTCGCGTTATTTGTCGCGTTGTTTGTCGTGTTGTTTGTCGTGTTGTTTGAAGGGGACTCCGTCTTTGTCGATGAGTCGCCACAGGCGGCGATACCGAAAAGACCAACGACAAGAAGCGATTTACTTAAAAGGACATGAGTTTCTCAAAAAAAAAATTGAAGTTTGCTGCCTCTACCTTAGCGCAATAATGGGATTTCCGGAATTTAGGAGACTTATGGGCCCTCTATCAAACCAATGACCTCTTGCAGCCAGTATTGCTCTGGCGGCGTCTCGTCGATGGCCTTCGATTGATTTGCCACAGCCAGCCGCTCACTGAGTAGGTCTCGCCATGGGATGAGGAATTCGTCGAATCCCGGAAGTTCTTCTAGGTCTAGGGCCATAAGTGGTGAATAGACGTATTCAAATTCTGCCAAGGAATTGAGCGCCGAATATAAAGCCTGAGGTCGATCATTGGGTGCTGCGGCCAGATAATTTGAGAGCGCGTGCAGTTCGCATAATTCCAAATCTATTTCGGCGGGCTCGTCGTACATACCGTATTCGTTGGGCTCAACGGGAAGAAAAGGGACGGGCAGGGCGGTGAAAATACGCGATGCGGCTTGGTAATCCTCAGCCTGAAAGGCGTAAACGGCTTCCTGAAAATAGACGTCCATATCTTCGATGTAATCTTCTTTGTTCTGTTTCGCGGCAGCGCATAATGCCTCGATTTGGTCGACTCGGCGGGCGCTTGGGCACGGCTTCCAATTGGGATCATTTTTGATGGCATAATCGATGAGCTTCTTATTCAACCAAGCGCTTGTTTTGTCATCGAGCTTAGGCATGAGGGCTCGTAACAACGTGCGCACTTGTTTCGCATCTAAGGAATCCAACGCGTTGTCGGTCACCGAGCCTTTTTGGGATTTTTTCATGGATTCACGGGCTCCTGTTCGCGATTATTAGGGTGTAAGAAGTGACAACGATTTTGAGTGGTGGTCACCCATTTGGGTTTCATAGAGCTGATAGGCTTGCCCCGTTTTCGGGTCCTTTGCGTGATAGCCCGCCTCCCACCCCGCATACCCCATGTCGTGATCGACTAGGTCGGCTGTAACGTAGGGTTCCGCTTCGACCTTAAGCTTTCGGATTAATTCGTTAAATTCATCCTCCGATACGGATTGGTCGTTGATGCGATAGATGACTGTGGTTTCGGCGGTCATGGGCTCTTCTTCGATCGGGTGTTGGTCGATGGCGACTGGTTCACTCAGAACGGTGGATTCGGACTTCGGCGGCGGTTGGGCGCAAGCGGAGGTCAACGCGAACGCCGCGCCAACTATCAACCAAACAGCATGATTTCGAGAGTTTCTGAGAGCGTGTTTTTTCATAGGGCCAACATCACCAAGTCTAGGAATTGGAGCAATATACCCCGCTTGTTTATCTCTGACCTAGTATTTGTCATGATGCCGGCCATGAAATGGCTTCTACTCATATTGCTGACCTTGGGCTCCGCGACCGCCATGGCGGAGGGTGACCGAGATCCACAACGCGCGCTGCGTGGTGCGGTGGTTCAAGGCATCGATGGTACGGTCATGGGCAGCTATATCTGCCGAAATACCCATATCCTTGCGGGCGTGTCGTTCGTTGGGTGTGGCGCAGCATCAGACCTGTTCTCGGTGACGCCCCAATCGGCCGAGCTTTCGCATTATCGTCTTGAGCACACCGTGCATGTGCTCCAAGGGCCACTGGAGTTGCGGATGTCGTTTGGCGGAGGCATGGCGGAAGGGCAGCTTGGTCAGGATGCTCCGGGGTTTTTCGTCAATCCATCGACCAAGCAGCAAACGGTGGAAGCGGCAGGCCCCGAGGCCGCGGTCGCCATCGACCTTTGGTGGCCCACGACTTTTCAGAACAGCGATTTTAGGCTTCGACTTGATGCGGGCATGACCTGGTTGCCGGGATGGCAAGCGGTTGGAGGCACAAGCACCGACTTTGTGCCTTTCGGGGTCCTGACCGTGAACGCCGAGTTCTAAGAAGACCTGGCGAGGCCTCGTTTGATGAGCGCCTCGGACTCGGCGGTAACTTTTGCCAGATAGATCGGGTCGGCCAACATTGAGTTGCCCTTAATGAAGTCGGCATAACGACCAAACATTGCCCCAGAATGATCCTCAAGGTCGTCGGAGACCAAAAGAGGCAGGTGTTTGGCGGCGTATTGGTCCGCGCTCTGGAAAATAACGCCCATAATCGTCTGCTGGAGCTTCAAAAGGAGACCGTTTCCAAGGTAACCCGACATGATTTCTGAGCTGATAATCCCGGGATTCATCCCGTAGATATTTAGGTTCGGATAGGATTGAGCGGCGTCCAAGACAAGGGCCTCATTGGCGACGACCGTGTTGGCGTGGGCGACATGCCAGACGTAGTTGTTGGAGTTGAAGTCGTCCACAGTCGCGGATTTCTTGGGTCCTGGCAGGCCCCAGATAAAGACACGCGCTTTGACCGTTTGATCTTTTCGGCCGACGCCAAGGCTTTGTGCCATTTCATGAAGCATCACCGAACGGCTTAGGTGGCTCACGGCCATGTCCAGCTCGATGCCCTCAGCGTTGGTTTGTCGCTTTTTCCCGGCAAAAATGCCTTGAGTCATCAGCAAGATATCGAGGGTCTCGGGCTCAAGCTCTTTGGCGAGCTTCCGGGCTGCTGCGAGGTTTGAGAGGTCGGCGTGCAAGAACTTAAGGCGTGGATGTTTTTTGTCCCGGAAGGTCCGGCCTATAATGGTGACATCAGCGCCTTTGGCGAGCATGGCTTGAGCCATCGCCTGGCCAATACCGCCTGTGCCGCCCACCACAGCAACACGTTTGCCTTGCAACTCGTTTTCATCCAAGGAACGTCGTTTCCACGAAACGTCAGTGCGGACTTCGCCAAACATTGATTCTGACATCGATGACCTCCTGGCCTTGCGATACACCTTAAGATGTTCATCTCGCGCCAAGGATGCGTTCTAATTGGCTCAATATTGCGATTGGCCAGCGTTTATTTTGTAAGTCGTTGCTGCTTTTGTTGCTCCTATCTTTGTTTGAGCAATTGGACGCCGTGCGACGGCAGTGGGTGCCTGTTCAGGCCGACGAAGGCGAGCTTGTTTTCGAGTTGTGAAACCCAATCCATCGGGTAAAAAGTAGTCCAAGGCTCTCATATCAATGAGGGCCGCCACCACTTGTTGAGATTTTTGTGGAATTTGTTTTCAAGCGAGCCCTTGCGCCGCCGGCTGTCAGCTGGAAGTTGGATGGGACTAAATTGGTAGGCGCCAATGCGTCTTTGGAGCTGGGTGAGGTATCGAGCTGCAACTTCAATTACACACCGCTAAAACGAAGAATGAGCGCCTGTGAGCTCCAATTGACCGCCAATGGGAGCAAGACGGATTTGAGGTGCGTCGGCGAAGTGGGCGCGGGCGATCGCGACATATTTTTGAGCCTCGCATTGGCGATCTTTCGTGTTCTTCAAGAGCAAAACCCTGACCTAAAAGTCAGCTCCACTGGTACGGATGTCATGGCGTGGGGATTTGCTGCGATTGGAACAGCGTCGGCGTTATGGGGGCTCTATTTTGCGGCCTCCCATTTCTCCGATAACGACAGCGCGTTTGCCATGGGTGTGGGCGCGGTGATGGTGTTGATGGGCGCGTTTTGTATCTGGGTAGGCTCCCCTTGGAAGTCGAATAAGCCCAAGTCTTTGACCGAGGCCGTCGAGTGGCTTGAGCGACTTCGGGCGCTTTAGTCGTCGGGCCTGTTTGGCCTGCCAACGATTCACAGACGTTTCACATCTAGCCGCTACAGCGTTCATCGGTGAATGGGAATCTGGTTGCATAGGAGGCAGCCATGAGCGACCAAACACTATGGGAAACCGACCCAGCACGAGCCGCCAAGATGGCGTTTATGGAAGTGACGTGTGAGTGGCATGCCCAGGCGGAACGCGGCGAATACGACGGAGTGCCAGCGTTTGACCTCTATCCCCAGAATCTTGAAAAGACGACGCCTCGTCGGGTGATTCTTCGTGATACCGGCGCCGGAGTTCATGCGGTTCCGGACGCGGTGCGTCGGATCTGGTCAAGTCAGCAGAACGAGGAACGAGTTCCTGAACGGGTCAGTGCTTAGGCCTGATTTTGATTTCGACCGCACGCAATCAAGTTTCAGGTTGAAGGCACTTCGACCCAAAACCAACCACGTAAATCGCCCGCTGCGTAGCCTGTGGCCTTGTCCTCAGGGTATTTCTCTTTCAAGGCTGCCGCGACCTCTGGGGCCAGACTCTCCGGCGCGCCATGGCAATTCACACACATCTCGCCGAGCTTGATCGGGGCCGCCCATCCCAGTTCGCCGTTTGGACCGCTGAACACGGCAGGGGCCGCGGTTTTGCTGTCGACCAAAGTGGTGAACCATTCAGGTGCGGTGTTTGAGGGGTTGCGTAATTTATCCGAGGTGCGGCCGATCTTGACGTTTTTTTCGCTCGCGATTCGGGCCGCGATGGCTGGGGCGTCGGTGTTGCAGACTTCTACAGCCGCGGGGAAGCCTTTTTCGGTCGATACAGCGACCAGCTTTTGCACGAGTTCAGTGCCCAGGCCTTTTTGGGCCTCTTGGGCTCGCTCGAGCTGAAGTTTTTGTGCGTCTGACAGCGTTGTGATGTTGGCGAGTTCCCAGACCTTTTTGACCTCTTGTTTGGCGGTCAGGGTTTCGACGGCCGTGGTGGTTGGGGCTGCGGGGGCCGGGGCTTTTTCGCATGCTGAAAGCGATACGGCGCCAGCTGCGACGAGTGCCAAGATGATGTGGTTCATGGAGTTCCTGTGGGTCGACGATCGAAAGGATGGTTTCATTGACTTCGATCTCTAGCTCAGTCCGTCCATAAATTGAACCGGCGAGTCTGTTACGCATATTTGGCGGATTATGTTGTAAGTCGTAGGTCGTGGGTCGCAATGCCTCGCTGGAGCCCGGCGGACCCATCACAACGGCTCACCCGTGATTGACAAGTACTGGTCGAAAACCGAAAACAGCAGGCCCGTCCACGTGTGAAACTTGATCGTGCCAAAGCCCTCAAAAATACTGCGTGTCCTTCGAGTCGAAAGCCTTGTCGGCCCAGGTTCAACGCCTCAATCCGAGTGGACGCGCCTGCTTGAAGCTGCGAGTGCGCAGCCTGTATCTTCGCTATCTTTGCGCCTCGGGGCACCTTTGACCGGCAATCTGGTCACCTATGCCGAAAAAAATCGGGAGTGGATGGTCGCCTTTGCCGAAACGGCGTCGATGTTGGGTATTCCGACTTTGTTATGGGTCGGGCCTGACTCTGAGTTCTCGGCGGATGATGCCGTGGTGCTTTCGGGGTTGGGAGTGGTCGTGGGCCTGAGTTTGGATACCAACGCGTTGTCGGCGAGTCTGCTGCGCAGCGAGATGGAAGCCGAGATGAAGCGATTGTCGGTTCTGTTGGGTTATGAACCCAAATGCCTTCGGGTCACATCTCTCGATCGACTGGTGTTGCAGCAGGCACGCAGCGTGGGCTTCAATTTGGTTTTCCGAGATGGCTCGGGGCTTAATATGAATCACGAAGACGTCATCAGCACGCGGGTCTCAACGGATCCGGCGCTGGAGTCAGCGTGGTTCTTGGGCAGGCGGCGCGCGACTTTGCGTGTCATCGCCGAGGGTGTTGTTTCCAGAGTCGATCCAAAGCGATTTGGCTTGTGAATGAAACGCATCCGTCAGTAGTTTAACTTCGAACTTTAACCGCACTCCTTGGATCTCAATGGACGTCACACAATATCAGCTCGCAAACGGCCTTCAGGTCATCCTTCAATCACGTAAGTCGGCGCCCGTGGTGGCCTGCAACGTTTGGGTTGGCGTGGGAAGCGCGGACGAAGAACCGCACGAAGCCGGCCTCGCCCACGTGCATGAACACATGCTTTTTAAGGGCACCAAGAAGCGTGGCGTAGGCGAATTGGCACGCGAAGTTGAATCCGCCGGTGGCCATATCAACGCGTTCACGTCGTTTGACCAGACTTGTTATTATGTCGTGATGTCCAGCCGCTTTACCGAGCGTGGAGTGGACATCCTGTCGGACGCGATTCGGAATTCGAATTTCGACGCCGACGAGTTGTCCAAAGAGCTTGAGGTGATTCAGGAAGAGATCAAGCGCGGCAACGACAGTCCTGGTCGGGTTGCAAGCCAGATGCTTTTTGACACGGCTTTCAGCACGCATCCCTATAAACTGCCGGTGATCGGCTCCAAAGAATCAGTCGATTCGTTCCGCCGCGAACACGTCGTGAATTTCTTCGAAAAACACTACAGGCCCACCAATTCAACCGTGGTTCTTGTGGGCGATTTTGAGCTCGAAGAAGGCAAGGCCCTGGTCGAGAAGTATTTTGGCGATTGGGAAGCCGAGCCACACAAGAAAGTGATTCGCATCGAAGAGCCGGCGCAGACCGAGTTCCGTGCACAGGTCGCCGATCGTGATATCCAGGAAAACCTGCTGCGCATGGCTTTCCATGTGCCTGACGTCGCTGCCGAGGATATCCCAGCTCTGGACGTTTTGAGCGCGGTGATGGGTTTTGGCGACGCGTCGCATTTGCATCAAAAGATTCAGCGTGAACAAGAGCTTGTGAATGCTGTCTACGCGATGGCCTACACACCCAAAGATCCCGGCATCATGTTGGTGGGCGCGGATTATCAGCTCGAAGAGAACGCCAAAACGCATGAGTCGGTCGCAGAAGCGATTCTGACCGAGGTCTTCCACTTCCGTGAGACTCGAATAGCTGAAGACGACATTTTGCGCGCACGCACGCTGATCGAAAGCCAGGAGATCTACAGCCAGCAAACGGCCGAAGGCCTGGCCATGAAGCTTGGTCGAAACTGGATCACGACAGCCGACGCAACTTTTGATGAGCGTTATTACCGCGCCATCGCTGCGCTTACGCCTTCAGATATCCGTGAAGTCGCGCGCAAATACCTGACTCTGGACAACCTTACGATCACGCTCTTGCGTTCGTCGTCGTCCGAGAGCGCAACCAATGAATCGCTGCATAAGGCCGCGAAACGCGCTTACGATACGGCGTATCACACGGCTGATTCCGATGACGTGTTGGACTCGGATGGTTTTTCGGTGATTCGATTCCCGGAAGGTCCCGTTCTGGTCGTTCAAGAAGACCACACGGTGGCGACGTTTTCGATGCGCGTGATGACGTTGGGTGGTGTTCGGTACGAGACGCCTGAAAATAACGGCATCAACCAGATCCTGAGCGAAATGTTGATGCTGGGAACTTCCAAACGCAGTGCGGTTGATATCGCCCGCGAAGTGGAGTCGATGGCTTCAAGTATTTCGGGCATCGCTGGCCGCAACTCGTTTGGTGCCGCGCTGACTGGACTCTCGCGGTATTTTGATCGCACGTTTGAAATCTTTGCCGACGTGTTGACCGATTCAACGATTCCAGCCGACGAATTTGAACGTGAGCGTGCTCTGCAATTGCAGGGCATCAAGAGCCGTCGAGACTCGCTTGCAGCGGTGAACCACGACCTGTTCTCGCGTGAGTTTTTCGGTGATTATCCGTACGCGATGACCGGGGATGGCACCGAGGAAAGTGTTCAAAGCCTTACTCCTGAAGGCGCTCGTGC
>JBFFMO010000072.1:0-10244 GCA_041554035.1 Allomicrovenator sp.
CCACCGTGGCACTCATTCCCGAGGCCAAATCTGCACCCACGGCCATACCAAGCTTGATGCCATCGCCGACGTTGGTTTCTGCGCAGTAACAAACGCCGGTTTGGAGTTCCCAAAGTTGTTGAGGCGAATAGGTGTGGCACATCTCCTGATTATGGTCGAAACCGCCCGAAGCGATGATGACGCCCTTGATGGCACGGATGTAGCGCTTCTGGTTCTGAATCGTCGCGCGGACCCCGACGACGCCGTCCTCTTTGTCGACGACCAGGCCGTCGATCGTGGATTCAAATCGAATGTCGGCGTTGAGGCCCTCGGCCGCAGTCTTAAGTACATCGACGTGTCTGGCTCCCCCTGAAAGAACGTTCGCGGCATCCGCTTTGGGAATGTGGATTCGCGGGACCATCAGATAATCATCGACCTGAGGCATATGACTGACGCCGTACACGGCGCTGTATTCGAGTCCAAGGCCTTCCATGAACGTGATGCAGCCCGGGGCTTCGTTCGCCAGCAACTGGATGATTTCGTTGTCGGCGACCCCTTCGCTGGCCTTGAACCAATACTCGGCGTGTCTGGCAGGTGTGTCGTCGCTCACCATGCCAAGCTGTTTTTGGTACGTCGTGCCTGAGGCTTGCACCTGACCGCCTGAGAGCGCGGTCGTACCCCCCACGGCATCTGATTTTTCGATCACGATGACCTCGGATCCGGCGTTCAGGGCCACGATGGCCGAAACAAGACCCGCCCCTCCTGCGCCCATGATCACGATATCGGTGGCTTCATCCCACTCGATTTCGTCAGCGTTCACGACAGGATCGTCGTCTTCACCGCAACCGATGACTTGGGTCGCGGCCAATGCGGCCCCGGCGACGGCTCCTTTGCCCATGAAAGTTAGGAAGCCTCGTCGGCCCAACACTTCGCGTGTTGCTGTCTTTTCGTCTGTTTGTTCGTTGTCACTCATGGTCATCCCCTACCAATTATTGTCGTCTAAATTCTGCTTGTCCCATGTACTCAATTCAAAGTGTGTGCCAGTTTGCTTGTTTTTTTAAGTCGTTGATTTTATACGTTTTTTGTGTCGAATGGGTTTTCCCTGAACTGTTTTTTTTCGTTAAAAATAGAGGAAACGCAAAAACTTCGCGCCAGTGTGTATTTAAATAATAGTGAGAATAGTGAGGTCCTGGAGCGTGATCAACTGCGTCGGTTCGTCAGTCCGTCGAGAATCCCTTGTGGTGTTGAAAAAAGCCGCTCACGGGCCGGTTGGCCGCGGCGCACAACCGTCAGAACATCGAAAGAACGTCGAATATTGGGTGACGGTTGGGAGTGCTAGAAGCGATTTGGGTCTAGCGAAATGTCGACCAGGGCAAGGTCGCCGTTCCGACGTCTTGGCCGTAGAAGGTCGCGGTCTCAGATGGGGAGTCGAGCGTGATTTGCCAGAGGTATCGTGTGCCGGGAGCACGGACTGACTTCACGATATTACCTGCTGAATCGTAGCCAACGACGTTCAAGGCATCATCGTTATTTTTGTACGAGAATGCCCAGAACGTGCGGTCGCCGCAGGTCACGACAGGGCAATTGGTAGATGCCGTTCCGGTGTTGTCTGCCTTGCACGAGACCTTCGCGTCGGCAGGGATTTCACTTGGGCTATTTAAGGCCGGGATCGTCGTGACGGACGGGACACAAGCAACGCATGCGCCGGCCGTGCATTCCTCGCTGTAAAGACATTTTGTGCCGCAGGTTCCGCAATTATCGCGGTCGTCTGCGACTACGGTGCAGAAATTCGGAGACGTGGCCGAGGTGCACGCCGTTTCGCCCATGGCGCATCCCAAGCAGCTGCCGGCAACACAGGTTTCGCTATCGAGACAAGGATTGCCGCAAGCACCGCAATTGGCCGAGTCTCCGTCGAGATCTTCACAGGTGTCGACGCCGTTATCCGAACATTTGGAAAGTCCGGCTGCGCAGGTCGGTGCACAGGCACCTGAGACACACGCTTCGCTTGCGCTGCATTCTTTGCCGCACTCGCCGCAGTTGAGGTTATCGGAATCGAAATTAGCGCAGTAGTTGGTGCCGTTGGCATCTACGCATTGGTCCTGATTGGTCTGGCAGGTCGTCCCACAGGTTCCCATCGAACAGACTTCGCCCTGAGCACACTCGGTGCCGCACTCGCCACAGTTGAGGTTATCGGAATCAAAGTTGGCGCAGTAGTTCGAGCCGTTGGTATCCACACACTGGTTTTGATTGGCCTGGCAGGTCGTGCCACAGCTTCCCATGGAGCAGACTTCGCCTTGAGCACATACGGTGCCGCAGGCGCCGCAGTTGAGGTTATCGGAATCGAATGTCGCGCAATACGTGCCGCCTGCACCGGTGCACTTGTTCTGGTCGGGTTGGCATGTGGCCGCGCAGGTTCCCATGGAGCAGACTTCACCCTGAGCGCAGGCGTTTCCGCAGGCGCCACAGTTTTGATTATCGGTGTCGAAGCTTGCGCAAAATCCAGCGCCGTCGTCGTCCAGACATTTGGTCTGGTTCGTCTGGCAAGTCGTCCCGCAGGCCCCCGCCGAGCAAACCTCGCCGCGACCACAGGTCGTGCCGCAGGCACCGCAATTTGCGTTGTCGGTGGTGATATTCAGGCATACGCCGTCGCAATCAAGCATGTCGGCTGCGCAAGTGACCTCTTGGATGATTGAATTGGAGGGTTGTTCATCGTCGGAACAGCCTGCAAAAAATCCCAGGGAAACGAGAGCAAACAAAGCGACTTTTTTCGAGAATTTTGGTGACACAGATGGCCTTGGAAATTGGCAAAGTTGGAGCGGCGGCTGCCGTCCATTGTGAATCATGGAATGATGAGGGGAGAGGATGCCAGATGCGGCATGGGGCGTCAAAATACGACGATGTTACGCGCCTGAGCGGCGCTATTTAGCGTATTCCGACCGAACGGAGGTGTGAGCCAGTGGTCTAGCCGCCCGAGTGCCCGATGGCGATGATGTCATCGCGAAGCACTTTGGCGTTCATGTAGGTTTGTTCTTCATCCTCAAGATGCTCAAGCAGCTGGTCGATGAGTTTTTCAACGTCAGCCGTGTCTGCTGTCACGGCGAGCGCCGAGACGTACTCCAAGATCGAGTGGTGCTCTGCCTGATGGTCCTCGTTCATGTGTAACGCTCGGACCTCACCCCACGCATCGATATTGGGCAGGACTTCCCCCAAAAGCTCCTCTTCGCGCGCGTTATGCCGCACCAAGAGGTCGCGCAATTGTGTCAGGTATGTTCCACACTCTGCGAGATCTGAACTCCGAATTTTCCCGAGAAGATCTCGGATTTCGTTGTGTTGACCAAAAAGCTCGTTATGGATTTCTTCGAATGTCATGGCGACCCCCTTCCAGAAGATTTTCTGCGTTCCAATCGCGGCTATCCGCGTGGTTAAATTTCTACACGTGCGGGATTCGGTCAAATCCAAATGACGTTCGTCACCAGTATTTTTTTAAAACTATTTTCCGTGAGTGACGATCGAATCAGGCAGAAGCACCCATGGGTAGATTCGGTCTTCGTATATCGAATAGGTCGGAGCAGGGAATGTTGGGTCAGCGAAGGCGCCCACTGCAACGATGACGGATCCAGGCATGCCATCGAGGGTCCAATAGACCGTTGACCCGCATGTCGGGCAGAAATGAAAGGTGGCCACTCCGCCGCCGTCTCCTGTGCGTGTGTAGACCGTCGAGGGGCCCGATATCTGGACGTCGTCGGCCTTGAGCCGAATCTGGGCGCCGTAGGTGCTGCCCGTTCGTTTTTGACACTGAAAGCAGTGGCATAGGCTGGGAGCGGGCAGGTTCCCGTCAAACGACACGGCTAACGCGCCGCAGCAACATGTGGCTTCGTGGATCATGGGGCTCTCCAAACGCAATGGCACGCGTCGACACGACGCAAAAAAAAAACAGGGTTTCTAGAACTCAGCCGGGCCAAATCGCATGCCGAAAAGCTCCAAACCTTCGTGAACGATATTCAGATAGATGAGCGGGACGCCAGGTGCCGCCGATACTTCGTGAGTGCTTCCCGCGACGCGTTCAACCAGAGCGCCCGGGCCGTGCAACACGCCGTTTTCATCAAGCAGTCCGCCCTGAATCACAAAAATCCGCTCTTCGCCAAGATGGGTGTGTTCGGGGAAAACCATGCCGGGTTCGAGCCGAACAAATCCGAAGATCGCTCCCTCCACCGCGGGGCCTCCGTCGACATGAAAGAGATGAAGACCTTCCATGGCAGTGTCGGTCCAACTTGCTGCCTCATCCATGCGCGCGAGCCAATCTGTGGCGATTCCTCGGGCGACGTCTGAAATTGCGGCAATAGCATCGGTGAAACGTTCAAATCGATTAAGAGTCGTGGCGGCTGCCATCAGTCGATCGAGCCCGTTTTCGGCGGGTTCTTTATCGAGTGCGACAAGGAGCGCAAGATGTGAATCGAGCGCTTGTCGGCATTGCTGACAATCCTCAAGGTGGGCTTCGACCTCCGCCGTCTCCGAATCGTCGAGCGACCCCACGAACCAGTCGTGCAATATGTCGTCGATATGGTTCAAAGCGTGTCCGTCATTGCTGCGTACAGGATTTCACGTGCCCGTCGGATTCGCGACTTTACGGTACCCTGCGGAAGGTTGAGGTGCGTCGCTATCTCGCTTGTGGATTCGCCATCATAATAGGCCAATTTTGTGACTTCACGCAGGTCTTCATCCAAGTCTTGAACGGCCTGTCGTAGTCGGTTGCGTTGGACCGTGGCAGTCCCAGGTGGAGTCATCTTTCGTGGGAGCATGGTGTCTGGATTCTGACTCAAAAGATCCGAGCGTCGGTCTTCTTTTCTGATTCGGTCGATGCATCGTGAGCGCAGCCGCACGGCCAGCCAAGTCAGCAGAGAGCCTCGTTCTGGATCGAATTCATGAGCCTTTTGCCAGAGCTCCAAGAACACGTCGTGAACCACATCGCCGAGCTCTTCATTACGCAGGCGAAAATTTCTGCCAACTGCATGCAACGCAGTCGTGTAGCGCGAATACACCTCACCAAGAGCATTTCGGTCTCCGGCGGAGATCGCCATCGTCAACTCAATTTCTGTCCGGGTGTCGTTCAATCGATTCTCGCAAATTTCGCGGCAGCGTCGTCGTCGGTAGCTAACCTGATGCCAGCCAAAGTGTCTAGGTTCATGTCGCGATAAGGAGGGGTGCATTCTGTTCGTCAATCTCTGGCTTGGGGTCTTGCAATGTCGTCAATCACGGTACGAGCCGGAAGCGATTTCGGATCACAAAAAAATATAATCAAATAGTCGTGATCCGAATCTCAGTCTCGCACGTACCCCTTGTGCTTCCCGGCGACGCTTAAGGGCGTTTGCCCCAAATCAACTGAAGGAGACACGATGAAGCGAAATGTTAAATTAATGCTGACTGGAGCCGCGATTGCGGTGGCTTCCGCGACCTGGCTCGGTGGAGCCGTGGCTGCAGACCATAATGACCCACCGGCACGAATCGGTGGGAACATCGATGCCGCAGACATTGCCGACCTCTACGCTTGGCACTCGGCAGACGCACAGACGTTGAAATTGGTGCTCACTTTTGGTGGCCCGGCGATGCCAGCCGCAGACCAGAGCGGCAATTATGACGCCGATGTCTTGTACGGCATTCATATCGACAGCACCGGCGATAACGTCGCAAACACCGTGATCTGGGTACGTTTTGGGCAAAATGATCTCGGCGATTGGGGCTTGCAAGTCGTCGGGCTTCCCGGCGAAGCGGGACCGATTTCTGGTGCCGTGGAAACTCCACTGACGGGCACGACGGCCAAGGTCTGGGCGGGTCTTCGAGACGACCCATTCTTCTTTGACCTTCAAGGGTTCCAGGACACGCTCCAAACAGGAACGCTTTCATTCGACGGCACTCGAGACTCGTTCATGGGTCAAAATGTGACCGCCGTGGTCATCGAAGTGCCCGTCGCTGCTGCCGTCGGCGGTGGCTCCAATTTGTCCATCTGGGCCACCACGTCACGTATCTGAGGGGAAATTCATGAAATACAATAAAGCATATCTGATTTTGGCCGCGTCGCTGGCGTGGACAGCCTGTGGCGACGACGATTCGAAGCCAACCGTCACCGTTCCAGTCACCAATAACGCGACGAATAATTCGACAAATAACGCCACGAATAACACCACAAATAATTCGACAAATAATTCGACGAATAATTCGACAAATAACACCACGAATAACGCTGTAGCCGCCACATGCGACTCCTACTGCGATGCGGTCACAACCAACTGCACCGGGGAGAATGCACAATTTGCCAGCCGCGAAGTGTGCATCGATTACTGCGCAAATATCGCGGTATGGGACGCTGGAACAGTGGGCGCTACGAGCGGAAATACAGTGGCCTGTCGTCTTTATCATGCAGGCGATCCTGCGGCCGCCACTCCTACGGACCATTGCGGTCACGCGGGTCCTTCAGGCGACAGCATGTGTGGAACGTTCTGCGAAAACTACTGTCAGCTTTCAGCCAATACGTGCACCGGTGACAACGCCCTTTATGATTCCGATGCTGCCTGCATGACGGCATGTGCAGGATTTGAAACCTCGGGCACGCCAGGGGACGCAACTTACGACACCGTTCAATGTCGAATCTACCACGCTGGCGCACCAGCGGCCGCAGATCCTGCGCTGCATTGCAGCCATGCAGGTGAGACTCCGGACATGTTCTGCGTTGGGCAACCGACGGACTTCCATTTCCGAGCTGACGCCCCAAACACGTACACGCGTGTTGACCGAATGGGCATGCCCGCGGTGTCTACGGCGTTGATTGCCAGCAAGAATGCCTACAACGACGATAACCCTGCCGGTGACGTCTCTGGCACCTACGTCGACGAAATTGTCGCGACGTTGAACTTCCTGCATGGCGCACTCGATGGTCAGTTGGGCACGCTAATGCTCACCCCATGTTCGATGATCGGTGCCGCTCCTCCATGTGTCACACAGGCGGGGCCATTGGTTCTCCCGGACACGCTCAAGATTGATCCCACAGCGTCCGCTGGCTTTCCAAACGGGCGCCGTCTGGCCGACCCTGTGATGGACGTGACTCTTGCGGTGATTCTTTTGGACTTGAGCGTGCACCCTGCAACAGCGCTCGTTGGAGTGAACCCCATCGCCAACGACCTTGGTGTCGAGGGTGCGTTCTTGACGAGCTTCCCTTACCTCCACGCGCCACACCAGCCCTGAACCCGACGAGGATCTCATGAAAAGATTTGCCACCATATTTGTTTTCGGTTTGTTCGGTTGTAGCGAAGCTCCGCATGGGGAGCCCGCTCCGCTGCGTCCTGCTGTGGTCATCGCGCCTGCGGTGCCTGTGGCTGAATCGCCCGTGGTGAAAGCCACGGACGTGGATGAGACGCTGGCGAAATTGCAGGCGAGCATCGAGTTCTACCAGCGTCGTTTCGACGACACGGGTAGCTGGATGGACGCCGAAACCATCGTTGAAGCGCGGCTGGCCCGGGCCAGGCTGTCTGGAGATATCGCTGATTATCTTGCCGCTGGGCAGGCTCTAGACGCGGCATTTACGGGCGCCAAACCGGGGGCTGGTCCGTTTCTATCGAGCGCTGGATTCAATATGGTGGTGCATCAAATCGGTCGCTCCGAGGCGTCTTTGGACCAGTACAAAAAACGTATTTGGCTCAAAGACGCCGAGAAAGCGGCGATTGCGGGTTTAGAGGGGGATATCGCGTTTCATCGCGGTGATTTAGCGGGCGCACTTGCCCATTTTGAAGACGCAGAAAAAATCGACCCCACGACGGCTTCGGCCGGTCGTTTGGCCAACTATTTTTTGCGAACCGGAGATTACGAAAAAGCTCGTTCTCTCTATGAATCAGCCGAGTCCAGAGTGTCTTCGACGGATGCTGGAAAACGCGCATGGGCAATTTTGCAGCGCGGTGTGGTTGAGCTTGAAGCTGGCAATTTGGACGCAGCGCTGGCGTTCGTGGAACGAGCGAATAGGACCTATTCTGGGTGGTATTTAATTGAAGAGCATCTGGCTGAAATCACGCTTTTAAAGGGGGAGCCGGCTCAGGCGATCGAGCTGTACAAAAACGTGATTCAGCGAGTTCCAAACGGCGAGTTTTACGCTGCGCTTGGTGATGCCCATGCTGAGGCTGGTCAACCTGAGCTGGCTCAGGTTGCTTATGCCCAAGCGAAGGCTGCGTTTGAACGCGATATCGCAAAATTGCCCTCGGCAGCCAGCGGTCATGCGATCGACTTCTATTTGGCGCATGATTATCCAAGGGCTCTGGATCTGGCGCGTCAGAACTTTGTTTTGCGCCCAGGTCACGAAGCACGAACAAAATTGGCTCAGGCGCTCCTTGCCAACGGCAATAGGCCCGAAGCGCTTGAAGTTCTGAAACCCACGATGGAAACGGAGTGGGCAACGGTAGACTTTCTGGCGACGGCGTCGTTGGTTTTGGCAGGCGATCCAGCACGTGCCGAGGCGTATCGACAGCGCGCTGAGGCGGTCGATTCAAGCAGTGTTGATGCATTGTCAAGCCAGCTTGGTATCTAGCCGCCCATCTTTCTGCCCGGGAGCCTTGGCCCATCACCAGTGGGTGAGTATCTTTGGAGTTCTCGGCGTCGAAGAGCGCCGGATAACTGAATAAGGGTTTTCGTGGCCGTCTTGGGATTCCTCTTTCGAAGTTTTTTCTGGCTCCTCGTCATTGCCACACCGCTTCTAAGCGTCTGGCTTGCGAGTTCGCTCGCCACTTTCCTGGACGAGCCGCGGTGGTTGGCGATCGTTGCGGGCGTGGCGCTCTTTCCGGGCTTGCCGCTTCTTTGGGAAGCTTGGAGCCATTGGCGCTACTCGAAACGGGCCGAGCGTTCTGGGCCCGAAAAGGCCCCTCCACAACGTTGGTTGACGACCTCAGACCGCGTCATCATCCGCACTCTTTTTATCAATCTTATTTTTCTTGGCGCGATGATTGGGCTTTTTCCAAGGCAGGGTTTCACGGCTGTGAGCGCGCGCGGGGATTGGTTTTTGGACGGGGCAACACCCGGTCCCATCGTCGATGCATCGCGCAAGGGCGTTTTTGCGGCGGCCGAGTATTTGGAATGGTCCTACGACGCAGTTACGGATAACCCCTACGATACTGAACCGGCCCCCCAAATCATCGAACAGAAGCAACGCGTCACGGTCGTGGAGTTCGACGACGCAGCACTCGCCGAAGAAGACCGGCTCGCCACCGACGGTCCAGTCGAGGTTCCAGAAGCCAAAGAAGTCGTTCCTGAAGTGGAACTCGTTCCAGAAGTCGAAGATGCCGTGAACCCGGACGACTCAGATGCCATTGCCGTGGTCCAGCCGACGGTCGCTCCAGCCGTTCCGGTAAGACCCGTGCAGCCAAAGCCACGTAAAGCACGGTCGAAAATCATCATTGAGGACGCCTTTGTCGTCGAGAAACCGTCGGGCGAAACGCGCGCAGCTTCGAACTCGAAGTCATCATCAACCGCCTGGCCGCTGAGGTCGGTCCTCCACCCGTTGGTTGTGAAGATGCCCGCCGAAGCGGAAACCAGTATCCAGGCCGTGGGTGCGTATTTAGCGCAAGAGACCGACCCTGTTCAGCGCGTGAAGGCCATTCATGACTATGTTGCCGACCGCATTGCTTACGACCTTCGTTCCAACACATCTGGTGCTCAAGAAGCCCAACAAGTATTCACGCGTCGCACGGCCGTCTGCGCGGGTTACGCCAAGCTGGCGGCTGCGCTTGGCAAGGAAACCGGAGATGAAATCCTCTATGTGGTTGGGCTGGCGCGCACGAATAAAGTGGGCGGGGAGAGTCATGCTTGGAACGCAGCCAAAATTGAGGGTCGCTGGTACCTGATGGACATCACGTGGGATGCGGGGCAGGGAGACGGAGTCGCGACGCCTTTTAAGAAGAAGTACCGCACGGACTATTTGTTCACGCCTCCCAAAGTGTTTGTGGCGGACCATCTTGCTGATCGCGGAGATTTGCAGTTGCTCGATAATCCCATCAGCAATGCTGAGTGGATGCGCCTGCCGAAATTACGACCAGGTTTTCATAAACAGGGTTTGGAGTTGATTTCGCCCACGCGTCCGCAGGTCAACGTCGGAATCGACGGCGAAATCAAACTCAAGAATCCGCGAAAGCGTTTTGTCATGGCCACGGCGCGTAATCTGGACAGCGGCAAGAAGACGGATTGCGCGGTTTCGACAAGCGGGGAAGACATCACCTGTCGTTTGTCGTCTGGAC
>JBFFMO010000073.1:0-10175 GCA_041554035.1 Allomicrovenator sp.
AAATAGAGCGCCGCACCATGGTCGATCAAGACGAGCCCGTTTTCATGGACCATCAGGTTCGGATTGCGAGCTGTTCGATCGATATTGGTGACAAAGGAATCGAGCCAGACGAGGTCCGCTGCGAAGGTCGGGTCGACAAGGTCGGCTGCAGCGACGGGGTCGTAATTCAATGCGCCTTCCATGAAGCGCAGTCCCACATTCACGCCCGTGCTCGCCTTCAACAGGTCTCGGATCTCCGGGTCGCGTTCCGTACGGCCAAACGACGCGTCGACGTCGACCAATGCTAGATCGGGCACGGGCAATCCAATCCGTCGCGCCAATTCACCGACGATGATTTCCGCGACAAGCGCTTTGGCGCCCTGACCGGCCCCCAAAAATTTCACGACAAAAAGGCCGTCTTCGGCAGTTTCGACGATGGCTGGAAGTGAGCCTCCCTCTTTTAAGGGGGCGGCATAACGAACGGCGACGAGGTTTGGAAGTTTCATTTCGAATCAGTACCTCGCCTGGCCGAATCCGCACAAGTGGAGGCGAAGTGTCGAATTCCAAACACACGCAAAAAATCCGCTTTCGGCGAAACCGTTTCGTGACTCCCTCATCACACGATCGTTAGTGAATTATTTTTCACCTAATTGCTTGTTCGACTCACAGTGAGCTTGTCAGATGGAAGAACCAGAAATAGCCTTGGCGCCATACTTAGATGACCCAGGTACTCGGGATGAATTCAAAGAAGAGACTCTCGAGCAAGGACGCTCAGGACAGGATTCTTCTGGCGGCAGCCAGAGCGTTTCGCACGCACGGGATGGGAACGACCGTCGATCAGATCGCGGAGGAAGCGAATTACTCGACGTCAGCGCTCTACAAACATTTTGCGAATCGCGAGGCGATCTTGGACGCGCTCGGGGACCGAGCGTATTCGAAGGTTTTCGCCCTTTTTGCCGCGGGAATTCCAACGGATCTGAGCTTCGAGCAACGACTTCGCTGGCTGATGGGGCGCATGACGGACTTCGCGTTGGAGGATCCGGACTTCTATCTAGCGGTCCTGGCAGCCGCGCCGGCCATTCGGGCAAGTGGCGACCCTCGGCGTTACAAACGCGAGGAGGAGCATCTGGCATTTTTCGTGGAGCAGATGAGGGAAGGCCTGGCGATCGGCGCGATGAATCCTCAGTTTTCCGCACTTCAGCTCGGTTTGGCTTTTCGGGGAATGATGGACTCTCTCGGTGCGCTGTGGGTGCAGATGCCAGAAACGGACTTGAAGAAGATGGCCGACGTTTCACTCGAACTTTTCTTGCACGGTGCGGCGAATCGGTCCTAACGCTTTTGGCCATTTCGCTGGTTGGCCTTTGGTCGATTCCAGCCTCGGCCGAGACGCTTTCGCTCGCAGATTCGCTGGTGCGCGCGACGACCAATCACCCCGATATTCAATCCACACAATCTGACGTGGTCAGCGCTCAAGCCCGGCATCGCGGTGTGAAGGCGGGATACGGCCCGAAGCTTGATGCTGCGGCAAATATCCAGGTTTGGAGCGACGCCAACGAGATCAATATCGACGCCTTTGGGGCGAACCTTCCGGCCCCTCAAACTCCCTACGAAGAGCTCATTTCTGGCCTGCTTTCCACGGGCACGATTTCGATTCGCGACCAGGTGACGTGGGACGGTTCACTCACGCTGACCCAGCCGTTGACGCCACTTTGGGATATCCATCTGGCCTCCAAAATTTCGGCGATATCGACGCAGGTCGCCCGGACAAATGTGTCTGCAGCTGAGCGCCGAGTTCGTCGTGACGTTGCGTCGGCTTTCCTTCGGGTCAATCAGGCTCGAAAGGCTGTGGCGAATGCGAAAGACGAGGTCACGCAGCTCAAGGCCCAGTCTGACCGTTTGCAGGTCTTGGTCGAAGTCGGTGCGGCCCAAGCCGCCGATAAGCTGCGAATCGACGTGGCGCTTGCTGCCGCTCAACAACGTGAGTTTCGAGCAGAAGCCGATTTGAATCTGGCGACGTCGGCTTTTGCCGTCGCGCTGGGTGAAAGTGATGGCGCTGATCTGGATGCTGCGGCGCTTGAGGTCGGAACGTTGGCGGAGCCAAGCGCAACCCTTGAGGAGTTGATTCAGGTGGCGATGAGCGAGCGAGACGAGCTTCAAAACCTGGACGGGCAATATGATCAGGCTGACTTGCAGGTGGACCTCAAAAAGTCGGCCTATAAACCCGATGTCGTGGCCCTCGCGCAGTACCAGCACACTGAAGGGCAGGGCCTTTCGAACTCGGATTCGTTTTTTGTAGGCGCGTCATTGCGCTGGAATCTATTCGAGTGGGGCAAGACGCAAAGCTCAGTCGATGAGGCGAGTTCGTCGGTGGTGAAAGTGAAGCTGGCTAAGGAGCAAGTCCGCCGCCAAATCGGCCTTCAGGTGCGCAAGTCTTGGTTCGATTACGAGGCGTCGAGGAAGATGCACGTGGTCGCCTTGAGCGCAGTCTTGCAGGCTGAAGAAGCCTTCAGAATTGAAAATGAACGATTCGAGGCCGGACAATCGACCTCAACCGACCTTTTGGCAGCGCAGACCGCGCTGACCGAAGCAAAAAACAACCGCGATTCCGCCTATTATCAAGGCTTGGTTAATCGCGCCGAAATGACGTGGGCCATTGGTCGCCCAGTCACGGCTGAAAACCTGATTCAGGGAGACATTTAATGAAGTTCAAAATGCTCACGACGATGGCCCTCGTGGCCGCGCTCGCCGGCTGTGGCAATGGCGAAGCAAAAGTGACGTTGCCGTCGGCGGCTCCGGATGCACCGGCAGCTGCGCCGAAGACTCCCAGCGCCGATTCGGTGAAGTCAAAAGTGGCGACAGGTATGGTGAATTCGGCGATTTTCACCGGGTCCATCGAGACTTACCGCTCCACAGACGTCGCCACGAATGTTGGCGGATTGATCCGCAAGGTTTACGTCGAGGAAGGCCAAATCGTGGCCGAGGGCGACCCTTTGGTGGACATCGATCCCGCAGAGTACAGGCTTCGAGTTCAACAGGCCGAGGCGGCTCAAGGCCGCGCCAAAGCTCAAGTTCAGATGCTTGAAACCCAGTATAATCGTGTGAAGCGCTTACTGGACAAGAATGCCATCGCCGACAGCGATTACGACACGATTTCGGGGCAACTCGCGATTGCGCGCGCCGCGGTCGTTGAGACCAATGTAGGTGTCGCGATGGCGCGCAAGATGCTGTCGGATTCGAAGATTCGTGCGCCCTACGACGCGGTGGTCACCAAGGTGAACACCGCCGAGGGAGAGTTCGCGGGAGTGGGTCCTGCACCTTTGGTGATGGTGACTGAAATCGCGCACGTGCGGGCGCGCATCCAGCTGCCAGAACACTATATCTCCGAAGTTGCCGTCGGCGACCATCTGAAGATGAGAATCCCCTCCACCGGGCAGACTTTTGACGGCGCAGTTGAGCGCGTCAATCCGTCGGTTCAGCAGGGGTCACGGTCGTTTGCGGTTTTGACCAGCATCGATAACTCCGAGATGAAGTTGCGACCAGGCATGTTTGTCGAAGCCCAGCTTGAGACGGCTGCAAAAGGTGAAAAACCATGAAGCTCGCAGAGATAAGCATTCGGAGACCGGTATTCACCATCGTCATGATGCTGATGCTCATCGTGTTTGGTATCTGGTCGTACCCCCGTATCGGAGTGGGCCTTTTTCCTGAGATCGACCTGCCAGTCGTGACGATCACGACTGTCTATCCGGGCGCCGACCCCTCGACGATTGAGTCGCGCGTGGTCGATCCCATCGAGGAAGCCGTTGGCGGTATTTCGGGGATCGATGAACTTCGCTCCACCAGCGCCGAAAACGTCGGTTTGGTGGTGGTTCGTTTTGTGCTCGAAAAAGACGCCGACGAGGCCGCGCAGGACGTGCGCGACAAGGTCGCCGGGATTTTGGGTTCGCTGCCTACCGACGTTGAAGCGCCGATCGTTCAAAAAGTGGATATCGGTGCGGCTCCGGTGTTGTCGATCGTTTTGTCGGGGCCAGCTTCCACGCGTGAACTCACGGCCTACGCCGATGACGTACTCAAGCAGAAGTTCCAGAACATCCAGGGCGTGGGCAATATCGACATCATCGGCGGTCAGAACCGAGAGTTTCAAGTCAAGGTGGACCCCTACAGCTTGGACGCTTTTGGTCTTTCTGTGACCGATATTGTTCAGACCTTGGCGGCTCAAAATATCAAGATTCCAGGCGGTCGGCTCGACACAGGAACCGTCGAGTTCACGCTGAACACGGTAGGCGAAGTGTCTTCGGCCGAGGAAGTCGGCCAGATCATCATCTCGTCCAACTCTGGGCGGGCCGTTCGTATTTCGGACGTCGCCGAGGTTCTCGATGCTCAGGAAGAGAAGCGTTCGCATGCCTCATTGAGTGGCGTGGACGCTGTGTCTTTGACCATTCAGAAACAGTCTGGAGCCAATTCGGTGGCTGTTTCGCATGGGGTATTGGACGCGATCGACGAGGCGAAGACGAAGTTGCCTCCGGGCTGGAAGATCGCTGTCCCCGTCAACACGGCCACTTTTGTGGAACACACGATTAACGACGTGAAATTCGACCTCGCCTTTGGTGCGATTTTGGCGATTTTGATTATTCTGGGATTCTTGCGGGACTGGCGCGCGACGTTCATTTCTGCGCTGGCGCTGCCCACAAGTGTGATCGCGACCTTTGCGTTCATCCAGGTGATGGGCTTCACCTTCAACAACATGACGATGCTCGCCCTGACGCTTTCGATCGGTATTCTGATCGATGATGCGATTGTGGTTATCGAGAATATCCACAGGCATCTCGAGATGGGCAAAACGCCGATGCAGGCGGCGAGCGACGGAACCGCTGAAATTGGTTTGGCAGTTATGGCCATCACCGCGTCGATCATCGCGGTGTTCATTCCGGTGGCCACGATGAAGGGCATCGTCGGTCGCTTCTTCTATGAGTTCGGCCTTACGGTGGCGTTTGCCGTGGCAGTATCGCTCTTTGTGGCCTTCACGCTGACGCCGATGTTGTCGGCCCGCATGCTCAAGAAATCCCATGCCGAGCCTGGTCCTGTCGGACGATTCCTGGATGGCATTTTGGGAGCCGTCGACCGGGTATATGAGTCTTCAGCGAGGATTTCGTTAAGACATCCTATCATCACCTTGCTGGCGGCAGGGGCGATTTTCATCGGTTCACTTGGCCTGGTCAGCGTGATTCCCAAGGAATTTGTGCCTCCTGCGGACCACAGCGAGTTTCAGGTTTTGCTGGAAACCGAAAACGGTACACCGCTTGAAAAGACGATCCAAATTACCGAAGACATCACAACGGCGCTTCGTGACATTCCTGGCGTGTCGCTGACTTTCGCCACGATTGGTGGCGGCGTTCAAGGCATCGTGAATAAGGCCACGATTCATGTGGAATTGGTCGAAGGTGCCGAGCGCGATTTCTCGCAAACTCAGGCGATCATTTATGCCCGAAAGGTCCTGCAACGTTGGCCAGAAGTGTCCACCGCGGTGGAGCCGATTTCCGAAGTCGGCGGCAGTGGCGGACGTCAGGCGAATATCCAGTACATTCTGAGCGGCAATGACCTTGGGGAGCTCAATCGAGCGGCCGATAAAGTGATCGCTGAACTCAAAAAGACTCCCGGATATGTGGACGTCGATAAGTCGTCTCGAGACGGCAAGCCAGAGCTGCGCATCGACATTGATCGAGGCCGCGCGGCTGACCTTGGTGTACCCGTTGCCGATATCGCGATGACCCTTCGCACTCTGTATGCGGGGGCCCAGGCGACAGACATCGCGACCGATGGGGAGCGTTTCGAATTGGTCGTTCGGATGAAAGATGACCTCCGCACGGAGCCCGCCCGAATCGTTACCTTGCGCGTGCGGTCACGCACCACGGGGCAACTGATTCCGCTCTCCAATCTGGTCACGGTCGAAACCTCAAGTGGTCCGTCCACGATCGAGCGTTTCCAGCGCCAACGTCAGGTCACGATTTTTGCCAACGTCGAAGGCATCGCTTTGGGCGCCGCATCCGAGCAGGTTAAGGCGATTGCGTCGACGGTAACCAGCGATACGGTGAAGGGTTCGGCGGCGGGTAATTCGAAACAATTGGCTGAAACCGTCGGGTACATGCTCGAGGCACTCTTGCTTGCGATGGTGCTTATCTACCTGATTTTGGCCGCACAATTCGAGAGCTTCGTTCACCCGCTCACCATCATGTTATCTTTGCCGCTTTCGTTGATCGGTGCGCTTGGATTGTTGGCGATCACCGGGCTGCCGTTGAGTATTTTCACGATGATTGGTTTCATCATGCTCGTGGGTCTGGTGACCAAAAACGCGGTGCTCTTGGTCGACTACACCAATGTGCTGCGGCGAGAAGGGCTTGAGCGTTTTGATGCGTTGGTGCAGGCCGGTGTCGTGCGACTTCGCCCGATCTTGATGACCACCGCAGCGATGATTTTCGGCATGATGCCTGTCGCGCTGGCGTTGTCGGCAGGTGGTGAGCAACGTGCACCGATGGCGGTGGCGGTGATCGGTGGCCTCATCACGTCGACGTTGCTGACCTTGATTGTGATTCCATCGGCGTATTTGCTGCTGGATAAGCTGACCGAAAAAGTGAAGGGCTGGGTGGGTCTATCCACCGAATCCGATGAACTGGGTCGGGAGGCGATGGCCGAATAAGGTTCTTTGTGTACGACGATTTAGGGCGCCTTCGGCGCCCTTTTTTTGCCCTAAAAGGCGACGCCGATGGTCGTATGGGCGGCAGGCAGGATGCCTTTGGGGCCGATGCCGTCGACGTGATAATGCATGTATTGCAGACCTAGGCCGCCCGCCAGAACGAACCATCCATCAAAGATGGCGGTGTATCCCGCCAGTGCGCTCACGTAGCCGCCCACGCCTGAGACATCGGTGCTGGGAGTGATATGGGCCACGACTCCACGGACCTGCGCCCAGAAGCCCTGTGGTGCGCCACCCAGAAAAAACCAACGCAGTCCAGCCTCGGCACCGTAACCTCGATAGGAATCGCCACTTTCTTGGTCGAGCAATCCGTCAAAAAGATGCAGGTGTGGCCCAGCGTAGACCGAAAACGAATCGCTGAGCCTTCGTTCGACCTGCAGATGGACAAAGCCCAGCGCCGTGGTCAGCGGGTCGACCTGCAGCGTCCATTCTGGAATCTCAGGTGCGTCTTGCGCCGCCGCCGGCGCCGATAAAACAAGTCCAGCGAGGACCAAGACGACTTGGGCGGCTCGAGGCCTCATCGACGTTTTCGTCCGACAAAGACCAATCCAATCCCGGCTAAGACCGAAAACAGCGCGATATCACCGCCGGTCGTGGAACAACCGCTGGTTTTGGTCGCTTCTTTTTCTTCGAGTTTTGCCGATTCTTCGGGCGTAGCTGCTTCATCGGGCTTCACAGCTTCCTCGTGTTTCGCGATGTCATCAGGTTTAGGGGCCTCGACGTCAACCTTGGGGGAGTCGCGGTTTCCGTCGACTGCGATGTCGGCAAAAGCCGGGGCAGCAAAAAGAAGGCACGACACGAATAGGGCTTGGCTGAATCGGTTCATTCTTGGGCTCTCATGGGAGGTTTGAAACCGGATTTTCAAGGGAATCAGCCTGAATAGCAATACGCTTGATTTCCTGAGTCGTCTGGCGCGAGAGGTTCGGACATTTTCGCGTTAGAGCGAGGAGCCGACTTCGAGGATCCAGTCCCGCAATGGGAAGCCCATCGCGAACGACACGCCGTTGGCCAAGAGCGACAGAACGAAGGCCCTCGCGGGCGTCAACGTCGTGAATCGCCAATAGATGACGGCTTCGGCGAGGAGCGCGAAGGTCTCGGCCACGACGCAACGCTGCCAGAACGGAAAGGTTTTCATCCAATCCGAAATGATCAACCAGACAAAAGGATGCGTGAGGAGCGTGGCAGCGGCTGAAATAGCGGCCAGGCGCCACCACACGGTATTGAGTCGTGTGAGGCGCCCGAATGCCAACGCAATAGGTATTTCGATGGCGAGCGTGACTATCATCGCCACCAATTGAATCATGAGCGCTTACGGCCGAGCATGACGAGACCGAACCCGACCAGGAGCGAGATCAATCCACCCGTGTCGCCGGTTGATGAGCATCCGCCATCATCGGTTTTGGCGGGTGGTGTCACGGTCGTGTCATTATTCGTCGTGTTGTTGGTCGCGTTGTTCGTCGTGTTGTTGGTCGCGTTGTTCGACGCGTTGTTCGACGTGTTGTTCGACGTGTTGTTGGTCGCGTTGTTGGTCGCGTTGTTGGTCGCGTTGTTCGTCGCTGCGGTTTCGCAGGTGATGATTCCGCCATTATCCACACAGGTACCTGTCCCACCCGTGAGAAGCGTGCATGCGCCTCCCGTTGCTATGCCTTCGCATGGGTCGACGGCGATATCCGCCATGGCCGAAGTTGAAACAAGAAGTGACGAGACAAACAGGACAGCAATTATTCGATTCATTTGAACTCCAAGATTCAAGGGCGCGCATTTTCCTCCCGCTTGGGGGAATCCGCAAGTTGATAGGTGTCGATTTTACCAGCTTTTCAAGAAGCCAATCAAGGCTTGTCGTTCTGCGAGGGGCAACGTCGTGCCATGAGCGTGCCCGGCCTGACGCCGATATCGGGTTGGATCCAGGAACTCGTCCAGCGATGTTTCAACTCCGTCGTGCAAGAGCCTTCCGCGCGTGCCCACATGCGCCAAGGAGGGGATTCGGTAGTAGCCCGTTCCTCGGGATGGAGACCGACCGAGGATGGGGTCAGTTCCGATGACATCGATCGGTATCGGTGTTGCGGTGGTGCCGTCGAGGTGGTGGCAAGAAGAACAGTTTTTCCTAAATACGTCGCGCCCCTTTCCCGACTCAAGTGGAGTAGGGGATTCGATATTCCAGAGGTAATAAGCGATCGCAAATGCAAGGTCGCGGGGCGGACGTGTGGTTTCTCCGGACGAAATGATGAGGAGTGTTTCGACCCGAATCGCCAGCGCAATCAGACTGTTTTTGAGCGTCGCGCTTAGATGCAGGTGCGACTGGAAACGGACGGCCCTTAGGTCGGGGACGTTGCTGGGGTTGTTGGTGTGGTCGTTGGTCGGGTCGATACGCCCCGGTCCCCAGGTCGCGACGACCGTGTTGGGTTTTCCGACCATCGAGTACAGCGCCGAAACGTCGAGGTTTTCGTTGGAGCGTCCACTGAAATAGTCGCCGTCCACGACCGACGAATGACAAGTGGCACAGGTCCAGGCGAGCCCAGGTTTGGCGGTGTCCTTGACCAAGCCGCCAATATGGCCGTCAGCGTTTTGTCCGAGTCCGGCTTCGCCGTGCCGCTCCGGGGAGTCCAGCAGGACGTCGAAGCGCCAGTCTGTTCGCATTGGGTAGTTTTCGAAGGCCAGTCTGCCGGCCTCCATCAGACCTTCATGGGTCCATTCAACCGTGTCGAATTGGATCGTTTCGGCGTCTGGCACGCCAAAGGGGATGACGGTCGGCGAGTATTCCGGCAGGTCGTCCCATCCGGGATTAGTCGCGTATTTGGCGAGTCGCTCAGCGCTATACGTGTTGTGCGGATTCTCAATCGCATTTTCCAGCACGCTGCGTCGAAAAGACTGGTCGCTGGTGTAGGCGCGGCCGGCCTCGATATCCTGGTCTTCGCCGGCGTAGTCTTGGCCACAGCCCACGAGCAGAAGTGTCATGAATCCGAAGAAGGCTTTCATTTCTGCTGGCTCAAGAATCGTTTCAGGTAGGCTAGGTAATTCGCCTGATTGGCGGCAAGAATCGAGTTGTGGTCGCCGTGTGGAAACCGGATGAACTCTGCTTTCTGTGCGGCTGAAGCGTTGCGTTCACCATGCGAAATATCGACCAAGTGGTCGTGTTCGGCATGAAGCACAAGCGTCGAACCTGGGTAGGTCGACAAGACGTCGGCGTGGTCAAAACGCTCGTCGACGATATGTTTGAATTCTTGTCGCTCAAGCCCGAGTTCGGCGGCGGAAACCCGCAGCGCCAAACGTTCATGCACGTCGTGGATGCCACTTTCCAAAATCAAACCAGCCGTCGTTGGGAATCGACGCACCCAATCGATGGCAAAAATCGAACCGACAGACCTCCCAAAAACTACGATGTCTTTTGGGTCTCGATTCACGGCTTTCAGAATGGCGGGCGAGTCATCAAGCATCGACTCAAGGCGCG
>JBFFMO010000074.1:0-10162 GCA_041554035.1 Allomicrovenator sp.
CGGACAGCTCCATGAGCAGACTTTCCGGCACTTCTTCAAGCAAGCCCAGTCCAAAAACGGGCGGCGCCTGACGCAAGGATGTCAGGGTATCTTCCACAATCGACCCATCGGGTTTGCGTAAGGTAAGTCGTGGCTTTCGCAATGAATACTCTACGCCGTCGGCGTATGCGCCTTTGACTTCTTCCCAGACGATTTCGAGCTTGGCTTCAGGCTCAACACCGTAATTTGCGTGGTCTTGGATCTGGAACCCGTAGTCGGGATGCGCCGTGCCGCCTGCGACGGGATCGATTTCACCGTCGGGCAAGGATACCCGAACCAACATATGCGAGCGCAGCCCCGCCCCGCCCACCGTGGGGACTCCACGACCATTGCGCAGATGACAGGCGTTGCAGCTATTATTATTAAATAGCGGTCCTAGACCCGGATTAATTTCGGCAGGTGCCGTCACAAATTGGGCCTCGAACGCAACATCCCCACTGAGATGAAGGTCCATGCCTTCATCATCAAGATTCGGCGCCGGTAGCGTGAACGCGTGAGACGAAGCCTCATCGACGGTCGTTAAACCACCGGCGGCAACGGTCGTAGGTGTCGCCTCGTCAGAGCCACACCCCAACAATCCCATCGCCAAGACGGCGCCCAAAAATCGCATCACTCGCCTCGAAGCATGGGTTGAAGATCGGACTCCACGGAGTCTTTCACAATGTTGATGGCATCGATCGCGGCCTTAATTTTGGGGCGACCTGCGTCATCCAGAATCGAATCCCGGAACGGAGAAGGAATGGCCTCGATCGCGGCAATGGCTGTGTCAAACTCAGCCTGAATGCGGGTATCCAAGGCCGGGTCACGTTCTGCAACCCAGTCGCTCAGACCACGCCCGTCTTTTTGAGCGAGCTCAAAATCACCAAGATAGGCCGTCTTTGCTCCCCGAACATTATTGGCGAAATCCAATTTAGAATTAAAACTAAATGGGCTTTCGACCAGCGTTTGGTCGCGTTCATTGTAGGGATCAGCGATTTTTCCGTTCGCTACTTCGTCCAAAATCCCAGCCATGCCAGTGGTGATCTCCTGGGCCGCCGAAAAACGTGACGGGTAGGTCGTGTTTCCCTCTTCACCTGCAGTGCGGAAGACCGCTGCATACGGTGCATCGCCGCCGGTCCAGCTTGTGGCAAGAAGCCCCGCTATCTTGGCGATATCCTTTGCCGCCAGCGACAAATACGAGAGTTCACGAGGAGTCAGGCTTATCGGGTCTCGGGTGCCTTCCGGGCCAAATAGAAGCAGTTCGACGGAATGAAACCCTTTCAGGGATACATCGAGGGCGTCAAAGTCGGCCTGCGAGAGGTCACCGGACTCACCAAGGACGGTGTTCAGGTCGACCAGATTCAGCGGCCAGGAATCAAGCGCGGGGTCGTAACCATTGACGTCCACGGGACCAAATAACGACGTTTCGCTCTGTTCCCATGGTGCCCGAGCCGCTCGCCAGGCATCCTGCGCGGCTTCCAGATTGGCCTGAGTCGGGTCGGCATTAAATGCCTCGACAGCGACACTCAAGGCGGTCGCATTTTGGGCGTGGAGGTCGTATTTGGGCACCATCACGTTGTCGACGTAGCCTTGAATGACCTCCACGTCGTCAAATTGCTGAGAGGTGATCTGGCTGTTGTCGTCGCCACACGCGGCCGCCGACAGAAGTACGCTCAAAAGTAGTAGTGTTTTTTTCATGGGTTTTCCTTAAAAACTAAATCCGGTCGACAGGACCACGTCCCATTGAGACCGAATGCCATCATCGCCAAAGGAGCGATGCCGGGCTGTGAGTCTGGATAAAATCAAATTTTGGTAGTCGACGCCGACGCCTGCGGCTGCGACGAAACGCTCAAATCGAGGTGCGTCAAATTGGCCGGGAGCGACCTTGAACATTGTGTCGTAATATTCGGCGCGAACATGAGGTTCGATCCGCCATTTGGAGTCGTAAATGAAGCTCATGACATCCACTCCGACCTCGGCCCATGCGGAAACAGCTTGTTCGGCGACGGCGCTCCTCAGAACCCCAAGGTTATTGGAGAGACTTTTATTACGTTCCGAAATTGCGCCGGCATTTTCCAAATGGCCCCAAAGCAACGAGGCCCGGGCTCGCACGTGTCTTTCATCGAGGACAAAATGCGCACCAATGATCGAAACATTTCCGCCTAAGAACCCACAGGCAGCGACGCTCGAATCGTCGGCACAATCAAGGGCGAGGTCGGGTTTGGGGCGGTTGGCATTCGAATCGCCGTAATAGGCGGAAACGCCTGCTACCAGCCCCGCCACAGGCCTGACATCCACGCGCAACACGCCGGCGAGCCCGCGTGCATTGGCCGAATAAAACCGACGTTGTTGGCCAGACGCCACCCAGCGCTGAGACGAAAATCCGGTGGAATCCAAGCCGTTTAAAACCTGAGCCGTGACCTTCACTGGATTCAAGTAAATCACGCCTTCCACGCCCATTTCATCCCAGACGGCAGGGATCATCGTTGTTTCGGATTCTGGGCGTCCTGCAGCGATCAGCTCGTTGGGCTTATGGAGGTCACTGAGCAAACCTAGCGCGTTATAAAAGCGGCCGATTTTGATATGACCGCGATGGGCGATCTCTTTTTGGAGGTAGAGCTCCTCGACGATGACTTCGCCGCCCTGTTCGACCTCGTTTTCGTACTCGCCAAATTCTTCGTACTCGAGCTCCAGCGTGGAACCTGTCCCGCCGTGCTCGAACTCAATTTCGGCTTCGACTTCGAAGTCCAAAGGCAGCATCACCTCGATTTTGGGCGCGAATCGCGTGGTATCAAAAACCAAACGATGATCAGCCCGTGCCCCGCCATCCCCGGTCTGATTCTGCTCGTAATCGAAATAGGAGAAGGTCGCTTCGCCGTACGCCGAGAACCGAATTTTGATATCAGGCGAAATCTTGAGGTCCTGGGCCATGAGCAATGGGGACCCAAAAACCAGGAATAATAAGAGGCTTGTCGCAAATGCGTTTTTGATACTGATTATCATTATCGGGACTCTACAGAAGATTTCCGGGCTGGCAAGTCTAATGATAATGATTTTCATTATCACACTCATTCCTGCCGGCTCCTGGCTCCGGATAGGCCCTGAGTGCCCCATGGCCCCATTTACCATTGGCGCGGTTTTACTCGTGATCAGCGACGTCGTGGCGAAGGTCTGTTCACAAAGTCGCGAAACGCCCAAGTTTGTGGAAAGATACAACCGCATTAAAACGGTGAGACCCGATGGCAAGCCAACCCCACTTCAACGCCCCCTGGCAATCGACCCCGGTTGTCCATATCGCCGAGACCACGACCCGGCCCGGCCAGATCACGACGCCTCAGGGTGAGCTGACGTACATCAATGTGTCGGGGTCGATCGAAGAAATGGCACACCAACACGGGACGCGGCTGCGCCAGAAGGTGCAATCAGGAACGATCGCGTTTTTCTCGGATTACCTGCTCAAGGTCCTGGGCAATTCCCCGCTGCATGCGGCCGCGTACACTCTGGATTGGACCAGTCAGAAGCTCTTGGGCCAAAAACTGCGAAAACAGGTTCCAGCAGAGTTTCAGCGCGCCATTGCTGCGCTCGCGGCGGGAGCCGAGGTCAACGAAGAAAAGGTGTGGCAGGCCTACCTGATGCCCGAGATCTTTTTATGGGTGGTGGGCACCTACCATAAGTTGCTTGGGACCCGTTCAGCGCAAGGACTCGGTACGCCTCCGCTCTTTGGCTGCACCAGTGCGATCGTGGTTCCCCCTAAGGGTCACACGACCCTACACGGCCGAAATTTCGACTATTTTGGGATCGATTATTGGGACAAAAACCAGGTCGTTGCGTTTCATCATCCCGACGTGGGTTTGGATTACGTTTCGATCACCAGCGCGGGGATGATTGGCGGCGGCATCACGTCGATGAACAGCGCGGGCCTTACGTTTGCGATGCACCAGCATTTTCCGCGTGAGCTGAACCTGAAGGGTGTTCCGGTGGGAATTGCTGGCGATTATGTGATGCGCAACGCCCATACGATCGATGAGGCGGTCGCCATTTTGCGGGATTTCCCGCCCGTGGCCGGATGGACCTATGTGATGACCGAAGGGGACACTGGAAGAGCCGCCGTTTTTGAAGTGGCACCGGGCCTTGAAAACTTGTCTTGGATCGACCCAGAAGCCGCGAATATGGGTTATGCGAACATGTATTGGGGCGCAGAGTTCAGGGATGTTGAGGTCGACTTTTTCCCAGAGTATCGGCGCAGCAACGAAGCTCGACAATCGCGCGTGAATCAATGCCTTCGGGAAACCTCAGCGTCGACGAGCCCTTTGGAAATCGCAAAAATCCTGGGAGACCTTAACGACCCCGAAAGTGGCGAAGAACGTTTATTGGGGCCCACGATCGTGAACGTAACGACTGTGGCGAGCGTGGTGTTTGAACCCGAACACCGCCGGGTCTGGGTGGGTGCGGGCCGAACGCCTACCTGCCGCGGCTGGTTTGTGCCCTTCAGCCTCAATACGGGTGGCCCTGACGAGAGTCTTGAGCCCTTCATGCCTTATCCCGGCTGGCACGAATCCGCCCAGGGACGCGCGTTTGAGAGCTATAGAAAGGCGGTGGCCATGGCGGCGGCCGGCGAGCCAGATCAAGCTGTGCTGATGCAGATTGAACACGCGCTCGCCCTAGACCCGGACGAGCCCTACCTGCGAGTTTTGGCGGGTTTGATTTCGTTGCGACTCAATCGCGGCGAACGCGCCGAGGGTGCTTTTCGTCGCGCACTTGAGAGCATTACTCGCTTGGACCGACGGGCCGAGATCCAGCTCTATCTGGCCTGGGCCTATGATCTTTTGAAACGACGATCGACGGCAAAACACCTGTACAAAGAAATTCTGTCCACGCCGGATGCCGACGATGTCGTGAAGAAACGGGCGCATTATGGGAAGTGGTTTCGTTTTGATGCCGACCGTGCCAAGAAGATCAATGTCGACCTCGTGTACGGCGGTGTGCCCTGAGACTTGACTCAGAGCACCAACATGAATACCCCTGAGCCCAACTGAATGGATGGGTGAATATGTTGAAGAGCCCCGAGAATCGTTGGCGGATTTTGGCCGTTGCGGTTCCTTTGATTTTTTTCTCGGCGTTGATCCGGCTGAAGTTTACGTTTGGCGACGGCCCCGAACTCCTCACCGCCGCATATAATCTATGTGGGCCGCATCCCAGCGGTTATCCGCTCTTCACGTTGCTGGGCTTCATCCCCTCACATCTGCCGTGGCTCACCCCATTTTATAATATGGCGTGGACGCTCTCGGCGTTGCCGACCGCGCTGACCGCGGGTCTGATCTTCATGATCGTCCGGCGATTTCAGGTTCGGGAACCCGTGGCGTTGTTGGGCGCTTGGGCATGGGCGTTTTCGCACGGAGTCGTCTATCTGGCGACGCGTATCGAAGTCTATGCCCTGCATTGCATGCTGCTGGCAGGGGCATTGCTGGCGATGGTTCGTTTCGCTCAAGACAAGCGGTTTAAGGACGCCTGGATTGCCGTTTTATGCGTCTGTTTGGGCCTGACCAACCACCTGACCAGCGCCCTGATGATTCTGCCGGTGATCCTGACCCTTATTCTGGTCGATAAAAAACAGATCCTGACCGTGAAAGCCGCCGGAGTGTTTTCGGGCATCGCCGCCGCGTGCGCCGCGATCTACTTGTACCTGCCGCTCCAGGCCATGATGAACACCGGACAATGTGTTTCGTGGAATGACCCGCAGACACTTGAACGATTTATTTTCCACGTGACAGGCCAAGAATATTCGATTTTTAGAAATACCAGCAAGCTGGCCAGTAACCTGAACAAATTCGCGTTGTCGATCGATCGTTCGTTCATGCCTGGCATGTTGCTCGTGGCCATTTTGGGGGTTTGGGAAATGGCGATGAAGAGCTGGAAAGTTCTGGCCGGCATCGCTCTATTTATGGTGCTCTACCTGGCCTATATCGGCACTTATTCGATCAACGACATCTCGACCTATTACACGATGGCCTATGTGCCGATCGTCGTGCTCGCGACTCTGGGTTTTGAGTGGTTTTTGAAGGTTCGATTCCTGGACACGCCTAAACAACAATCGCTGGCGTTGGTCATGATCATGGTCGGCTTTGGTTGGTTGGTCGGGCTGGGCTATCGGGCGTATCCGAACACGTATCGGGAAGCCATCGCTCAGGACATGAGTACGCAGGTGATGAACGACATCGAGGGCCCGGCACTCATCTTCACCTCGGTCGACGGACACTCGTTTCCAATGTGGTATCAGGCGTTTGTGGCCCAACCCAATAAGGGTGTGATTCCGGTCGATGCCGTCATGTTTGGGCTGAAAAACAAAGCTTGGTACCGAGAATGGTTCCGACGCTCCTTCCCGCAGGTCAACTGGCCACCAGACGATGTTGCAGTGGGCGGACCGTGGCAAAAGTACTTGTTGGACAATAATCCGAATATGAATATGTACGTGATGTTGAACTCTCCGTGGCGCATACCTGGATACCAGGCTGTGAGCCACGGTTGGCATTTCAAGATCGAAAAAGGAACGTCGGATAAAGCGCAGAAGAATAACGCTCATATTTATTCGGCCACCGGCAAGAATTGGGGCAACACGACGTATTTCCTGAACTCTGAGCTTGAGTACAAAGCCAAGGATGACCGAATCGCGTGTGTTGCCGAATGGCGACGAAATAACGCGATGGTGGGTGAGTGGACGTTCTATGGCCCTAACGGCAAAACCGTCACCTTCAAGCCCCATCCGCTACCTGCCAAGACCGACATGAGCTGGGAATGGCTTGAGATCGCGGACCAGGAGCCCGGCGAGTGGCGATGTGAAGTCAAAGCCGACGGACAGCCCACAACCGAAACCCACTTCACTCTGAAGTAGGCACCTTCACCACTCAATCCGCATCGTAACCATTGAGACCTGAGTTTCGACGGTTCATCGGTTTTGTGAATCAAATCGTCGAACACACGGGTTACGAACATGCTGCCAAGGAGCGGTGTGTTCTTAAACAGGGTGTTCAGATGTCGATGATGTGGAAACAAAAGAGTCGTGAAATCAAAGACGCAGTCCTATTGGTCGCCGGCACGGGCTCACGCCTTCGTCCGCTGACCAACAACCTGCCCAAGTGTTTGATTGAAATCGCGGGGACCCCGTTGATTGTACGTCTGCTGCGCCAACTCAAGACAAACGGCATCGAGCGAGCCTACCTTGTGACTGGCTACCTCTCGGACATGTTGCCTGAGCACCTTCAGGGCATTCCGGGTCTTCCCGAGCTGCATTTTGTGGAAAACGACGCGTACAACACGGCCAATAATGCCGAGTCGTTGCGTCGCGCCATGCATGCGATGCCGACGACTTCGTTTTTGCTCTGCGACGGCGATATCTTGGTACGCGACGACGCTTGGCTGCGCGAACTCATCACCGATCCTCGCCCGAATATTCTGGCTGTGTTGCTTCAGCTTCAAAGCCGAATGGGCGCAGAAGAAATGAAGGTCACGCTCGAGCCTGTCGACGTGCCCTGGTACACCCGCCGCGTGGTCGCACTCAGCAAAGGCATGGCCCCAACCACCGCTCACGGCGAATCGGCTGGCGTTCAAGTGATCGGCGCCGATACCTTCGAAAGACTGCGTGAGCGTCTGGACAGCATGAGCGACCACGAGCGCAAGAACCTCTATTACGAAGACATCTTCGCGACCCTTTTTGACGAGGGGCACGAGTTTTATACTTTTGCGCTTCGTGAAGGCACCTGGACCGAAATCGACACCGTCGAGGACTTGGACCACGCTCGGCAGCTCTTTGCGAGCGGTGAGGCGATGTCGGCCTAGGCCTGCGAGATTCGAGTCAGGTCGTAAATCGCTTCGGAATAGGCGATGGGGTCGACGTCTTTTTCATCGATCGATTCACCGCGTAAATCCTCAAAATAAAATCCGTCGACGGTGAGTTCATCTGACCCCCACGATGAATCGCCGGCGTAGATGCCACCGTGTGAACAGCGGGCTCGAACTCCGCGCCCTGCGTAGAGTTTGGACGCGCCGTAGACCATCCCTGCGTCTTCAGCGCTGTCATGACGCCAACCCATTCGGCGCAGCCGTCCCGCGAGGGTCCCAGGCATCACAGAACCAAATTCTGGTTTGCCGTCCTTAGCAAATAACGGACGATTGAGTTGCTCGAAAGGCTGAGTGATTTCAGCCTCGCCAAGCTGAGTGCCCCAAACCTTGAGGTCTGCCGGTTTCAAGTCCATTCGATGAGCGACGCGTATGACCGAGTCTTTCGTTAATTCTATGGGATTCCACTCGGCATCCACGAGTTCAGAATCGACGACTCTAAAGACCTGACCTTTGTCGGTTCTGAAAATCAAACCTGCGACAAATAATCCCAAGATGGGATGAGAAACGATGTCTTTTTTGAAGGCGTCGAGGCTCCATGGACGGCCAGAAACCATCGCAAATTCGAACCGAGACTCGGCATCGTTGGCGATCGATTTCAAACGTTTCTTGAGGTCTTTAAATTGCATCTTCACGTCGTCTGATGCGCTCTTGGGAACGGATTTCAGGATTTTTTGTTTTTCGTCACGCACACGTAGACCAAGTCCAGCATCGACCTGCAACTCTCCCTCACGCCCGCCGAGGTCGATTTTAATATTGCCATTTTCGAAGCCCAGCCTTGGGATTTTTCGGTCGAGAATATCGTCTGCGATATAGGTATTTATGGTGGCCAAAAACGCCGAAGCATCAAGCTTGGCTTGACCCGCCAGACGCTCCACTGCAGCCCAGGCGCTTTCACGAAGACTTCTGCGTTCGGCATTCATGGCCCAGTAACCAACCCACGATTTGGCATCCATTGAGCCATGGCGCTCCATGACGTCGATGTACCAGCCCGCCAGATGATGCATTCCGGAGCTTGCAGCCTCGTCAAGACGTGGCGCGAACTCGCTCATTCGTGTTTCGTTGGCCATGATGCCCTGTTGATAAATGCACCATTTTTCTGCGGCCTTCGCGCCGGCCGAAGACCACTGGTCTTTCAAGGCGACTGCAAACATATTGGCGCTTGCATCGTCAAGATGCGGCCGGATTGCGCGAGCTACCTCGTCGATATGGTCGGGGCCTTCCAGCGCAAGTCGACTTAATAGACCCAAGAGCGCTTTTCCTTCCAACCGTTCGCCGGATTTCCAAGCCAACACCGGCAGAGCGTCGATGTTCAGGAATTTAGGCATTTTTTTGGCGGGCTGTGATTCCAGAAGCTTTTCGAGGTCCGCGACCGAAGCGTCTGCGGCAACTTCTAGCCCTTTGACCTCCCCGCCCGCTGCCTGCAGAGCTTTTTCCAGCGCCGCCGCGACCTCGGCAGTTTTCTCGGATTTTAGTGCTTTTTCGATTTGTGCCTTTTGCGCGCTGGGCGTGAGGCCGGCCAACACATCCGCGGCAGCTTTTCGGGTGTCCTTTTTCTTGGATTTCAGGTTCTCGGCCACTTCTTTGGCGACCGAATCCCCAAGTCCAATCAGTCGTTGCACCGCAAGCTCGCGTACGGTTTTGGACGATTCACTCAGCAGAGACACCGCGAATTCAGCGTCTACTTTCTTGGCTTTTTCTAAATAAACTTGAAGTAACTCGGTGCGGTTTGGACCTGAGGGGCCTCGAAGAACGTCCAACACAACTTCATCGAAATCCTTGGGTAGGGATTGCAGCGAGTAATTTCCGGCGAGTCGTTTAATGAATTCGTCGGACCCGTATTTTGACCCAAAATCCCCGCGCATGGTCGTTTCAACATAGACCCGCAAAACGTCTTTTGTTGGGGATTTTTCAAAGACAAAATGAAGGGCCATACGATGCCGGTAATCTTTGGACTTTTCGAGGCAATATTCGGCGGCGACGGTCGCCCACACCAACGGATTGGCTTTGATCGAAGCTTCGTTTTCAACCCACATTTTTTCGCGAGCCGGATAGGAGTCACCAATGGCCAGAAGGAGTGCGGCGCGAATTTTCGTTCGCGTTGCCTCGTCGATTTCCAGGGTAGGCGTTGTTGGAGCGTTTTGCAGCCTTTCTAGGGCTTCTGCGCAGAATTCTCGGACGGCTTTTTTCTTGGATTTCACGCCCTCTTCGATCGCTTCTTTTGCCGCTTCTCCGAGATCCGAAAGTCCAA
>JBFFMO010000075.1:0-10104 GCA_041554035.1 Allomicrovenator sp.
GCCAATGATTCGTTTTTCAGATACACAGGCGATGACCAAAGAGGTTATGAAAAAAACCCCATCGATTGCTGTATATCCACTTCTTGCCGTACTCGGCAGCCACGTTCTAAAAATCGCCGCGCTATCGCTAGTGGCAGGCGGCAACCCGTTTTTTGCAGTCATCGGGATTCTCATCATGTGTGTTGGAGTCATTTTCGGGCTCACGGCATTCACGTATCCAATGTTTCGAATTGGCTACGCCGTGGCCAACGAACTCAGCAGGCCCACCCATCTAGATTGGAATTCCTGGAGCGCCGCATTCGGACTCACGATTCCATGGGTCGCAACGGTCGTCTTCCACCTATTTATTGGATTCCTACTAAGCTTTTGTTTTGTGTTCCCGACCCTCATTTATTTCATCTTGCTTTGGCCCATCTTCCCACTCATTTTTGGACCTCGTTTCAATATGAAGACCTGTTTCTCGCTGACGAAACAAATGATGTCAAAAGGCACGGCATGGGTGGTAGGCCTAGGTTTCTTGATACACTTGGGTGTGGGGGTAATCCTGTTGACGATGATATTTTTGGCGCCAATAGTGAACGTTTTTCTTGTGAGTAATGGTCATTCTGCGGCGATGTGGGCAGTGCATATCTCGGGCTCGATTTTACTCAACTCGATCGTAGTTTTGGCACTCATCTATCTCACCGTCGTGGTGTCGATGCTCGCCGAAGACATTCATGAGCCGTGCTTCAACGTCAAAACCCCAAGCGTTCCAGAACGACCAATCGACCTCTACGATGAAAATGCTGCGACCGTCGCCCTCGCAGCGGTACAGGTTTCGCCAGATGTGGCCGCAAAAATCCAACAACTGGCCGACTTAAGGGCAAAGGGAATCCTCAGCGAAGCAGAATTCCTGCGAGAACGCGCCGCCTTGCGGCAATGAAAACTGGGACGGTCTTGAGATACTACAAGAATATCTGCAACCATTTCGAGGTCTGACCGATAACGGCTGAACATGGAGGTCACATGGTTCGGTTTTCAGACACGCTTGCGATGACAGGAAGGGTATTACGAGGTCACCCATCGATCGTTGTGTATCCCTTTTTTGCACTCATCTTGAACGCGGCGCTGCAAGAGTTGGCCATGCTTCCGATGCTCGAATCTGGACGCCTAGAAGAGTTCGTCTCAGAGCTATTGGTCGTAGCTGGAATGTATTGGGTCTCGACCGCCTTCACCTATCCGATCTTTCAAATCGGCTATGGCGTCGCCAATGACCTCAATCGACCCACGAACTTGTCGTGGAATCCGTGGCTCGCGACGTTCGGCCTCGCGATTCTATGGATCCCTCTAGCCTCTTTGTACGTGACCGTGGGAGTTTTTTCGACGCTTTGTCTCGTCGTTCCTGGTGTGCTCTATTTCAGCCTCCTTTGGCCCTTCTTTCCGCTCGCATTTGGGCCAAGATTCACGCTCTCGACGTCGCTGTCGCTTGTAAAACGGCTCATCAAGGATTCCCCACTTTGGTTGGGAAGCTTGGGGTTTGTTGCATCGCTCGTCATATTTGCGACTTACGCTCTGCAGGTACTCGCGCTGCCGACCTTGGGTGTTGATTTACAAATGACAGCGGAAGTCCTGGCTGGCGCGAAAGTGTTGCTCGGCGCCACGCTTTCGGAAATCGCCGTGTTGGCGAGCATCTATCCAATCATTGCAGCGCTGATGCTCGCAGAAGATCTACACGATCCCATCTTCAACGCGGCGTATGAAGCCGAAAGGCGGCAAGATGATTTGGAAGAATTAAATGACTATTTTGAAGAATCTGTATTGCCCACCCTTGCCGCCTCGCCCGATTTGGACGCAAAAATCGAGTCTTTGCGCGACCTCTACGACCGAGGCATCATTTCTGAAGACCAATTCAACAGTGAACTGGAAGCGCTTCGATCCTTTTGACCACCAGTCTTCAGGCTCATTCCAAATTAATGCGTTTGCGTTTGTGGGGTGCCGGGTACAATTGCCCTCGCGAACCCATGAGGCGCCGATTTGCATAACTTTCGACAAACGATTTCCCTGACTAGCAGCAGCATCAAGACGTCCCCATCGGTCGTCCTTTTGCCCGCATTGACTGCCTGCGTCAGAGCGACACTTCTGTCGATCACAACGGCACCTATCGCGTCCTGGATAAAGGCCCTCCTGTGTCTCGTGGCTGTTTTTGTCGGCTTGAGTGGGTTCGTTGGTTCGATGGCCAGAGCAGGCCACGCCGCGACGGCAGACGGTACGCCATTCAAGCGGCCTTCGCTGACGTTGTGGGTCTCGCGCACATTTTTTTACGCGCTCTTCTTGATAGGTTTTGGTCTTGCGGCGGCGTTCCTCAGCCTGGCTATTATCCCAAGCGTGATCTTCGTGCTGCTTGCGTGGTCGATATTTCCACTATTTTTTGCGTTTAATTTCGGAATGCGGGATTCGCTTGCCACGGCTTGGAAATACGCCAGAAACCAAACATTTCATGTTGCGAAAATGGGTCTTTTTTTGAACCTGATCCTTGGCGCGACGTACTTCTTTGGAACCATCCTAATGGCGGGCATCGCAACGGTCTTGGACGGCTCGGGCCTTAGCCCGGTCCTCAGTTTGATGCTCGTAACGGTGCCCCTACTTGGATTGGGCGCAGCGGTGACTTCGACACTATTTGTGTTCGCCACGGTCGGGATTGAATCGCTGGTGTGTAAGTCGGAACCGCAGTCGAACTCCGCAGATTCAATCTTGTGAGTCTTTAGGTGGGCAATCTGCCGTCGCAAGAGGTCCAAGTGTTTGAGAACCGCCAACGTTGCCATCGCCAAGTCCTCGTCGGCCGCGCTCAAGGGCGGCGAGTACACGCTCGCCAACGGTTTTGCTTCGCATCCCGGCGAGTTTCAATGCTCGCGCACGATTCATGCTCTTGGATGGATCCATGACACGCCTCCTCGTCTAGAGGACAACGACGCAAACCCAGTCGTCAACGATGCTTAATGAGCACCTTTTTTCGGACGCAGGGTTGCGCCAGAGGTCACGTGCTCGTTCCAAGATGCTGGACCAAACCCGTTAAGCACTTCGACCATCGAAATGCAGCCATCGACCGGACAGACAATCTGGCACAGGTTGCAGCCGACACATTCGGATTCGTCGACAACTGGAACTCGAATCATTGGGTCTTCATGAGGGTCGATGCACTGATGTGCGCCGTCATGACAGGCCGTGACGCAGAGCTGACAACCGATGCATGATTTTGCGTCGATCTTGGCGACCGTCTCATAGTTCATGTCCAAATCGCCCCACGACGAATAGCTTGGGACAGCCTTGCCAATCATTTGATCCAAGTTTTCAAACTGATGCTCACGCATGTAGTTTTCCAACCCTTCGATCATGTCCTCGACGATGCGGTATCCGCGAAGCATGACTTCCGTGCAGACCTGAACCGACGACGCACCAAGCAAGATGAATTCGACGGCATCACGCCAATCGGTGATCCCGCCGATACCGCTGATGGGCAGATTAAACTCTTCGTCGCGCGCAAGTGCCGCAACCATGTGCAATGCGATAGGTCGAACCGCTGCACCACAATAGCCGCCGTTCGACGAGCGATTTCCCACGACTGGTTTGGCAACAAAAGTGTCGATATCAACACCGATGATGCTCTTAATCGTGTTGATCAGCGAAACACCGTGAGCTCCACCACGCTGAGAAGCGAGGCCGTGTTTCACGATATCGCCCACATTGGGTGTCAATTTCGAAAGCACTGGAACGGTCGAATACTCGACGGCCCAGCTGGTGATTTCTTCGTTGACCTTGGGCTCCTGGCCCACGGCTGAACCCATTCCGCGCTCACACATGCCGTGTGGGCAGCCAAAATTAAGTTCCAGACCATCGGCGCCCGAATCTATCGCGCGTTTAATAAAGTCTTTCCACTCGGCCTTTGATTCGACCATCAACGACGCGATGATCGCGTGGTCGGGGTATTTTTGTTTGGTCTCGTAAATTTCGCGAAAATTCACGTCCAAAGGACGATCTGTAATCAGCTCAATATTATTAAAGCCGATATTCTTTTTGCCGCCGTAATTCACACCACCAAAACGACTCGAGACGTTTTGAATTGGAGTCCCAAGGGTCTTCCAGACCGCTCCACCCCAGCCATGGTCGAACGCGCGCTGAATCTGGGCACCCGAGTTCGCAGGAGGAGCCGAAGCAAGCCAAAAAGGATTTGGAGATTTAATACCGGCACAATTTGTTTTTAAATCAGGCATCTTAATGGCCTCCCTTCAGATAACGATCGATGGAGTTCGCGGCGACTTTGCCTTCGGCGGCGGCGTTGACGACTTCTTTGGCGCCATTTGACGCGTCGCCACCAGCGAACCAACCTTTGCGGCCAAGCGCTTGATTTTCGTCGACCACAAGCCGACCCCAATCCGTTTTAATTCCGTCTAAATGATGCAGGCTATCGCCCAATTTTGACTGACCCACGGCCAACAAAACCAGGTCCGCCTGCACTTCAATCACATCGCCTGGGATGGGCTTTCGGTCCGCATCCAAGAGTTGCAATTTTGCGGTCTTCACGGCCGCGCCACCTTCGTAGGCCAAGGGCAATGCGCTCCAGATGGCTTTGGCGCCAAGTTGTTTGGCGGCCGACCATTCGTGGGTATAACCGCTCATGCGCGACTCGTCTCCACGGTAGACCATGTGGACGTTTTCGATGCCCAAGCCACAGAGCTCGCGGACACAGTCCATCGCGGTATTTCCGCCGCCGATAACCAACGCGTGTTTGACATGCGAAAGGTTCACATCGCCAAGTTTCATGGTGTCGATCCACTCGACCGCCCCGTGAACACCGTTCAGGTCTTCGCCAGTCGCTTTCAAGAACTTGTCCGGACCAAGGCCGATACCGATGAAAATCGCATCGTGTTTGGCTTCGATGTCTTCCCAGCTGATATCCTTTCCGACGGTCACGCCGCTTTGAATATCGATGCCGCCGATTTCCAAGATCCACTCGACTTCTTCGATGCTGCGGTCAGCCTTCATCTTGTATGGAGCCACACCGTTGGTGTTCAGGCCGCCCAAGATATCGTTTTTGTCGTAAATCGTGCAGGCATGGCCAAGACGGCGAAGCTCATGGGCTGCCGCAAGGCTTGCTGGCCCACCACCCACAAGGCCAACCGATTTGCCGGTTGATTCGCCGGCTTCGTAATAGCGCCAGCCTTTTTCGAACGCCATATCTGTCGAGTAACGCTGCAACCGACCGATCTGAATCGGAGGCACGTCCATCTCGTTGTAGACACAGTCGCCAACACAAAGGACTTCCACCGGACACACGCGAGAGCAACTCATGCCCAGGATATTCGAGTCAAAGATGGTTTTTGCGGAACCTTCGACGTTATGGGTCGCAATCTTGCGAATGAATTCCGGGATATTGATTGCGGTCGGGCACGCCTTAATGCACGGCGCATCGACGCAATAGAGGCAGCGATTCGCCTCAACCATCGCCTGATTCGCCGTATACGGCGCCTTATAGTCTTCGAATGCGTTTTCGGTCCTGTCCGCTGGGAGTTTGGACATATTCTTCTCCGATTTGAGCTGATAGGCGGGCACTCTACAACGATCGTCATGATTTGCGAACCCGTTCGTGGATGACCCGAGCTCGTGTAGACTCTCATACCCCGCGTAGTGCCTCTGAGACTCGATGCGCCGGACTCCCCCACCATTGCGATTCCGCGACGGGTCCGGTCATTGCGACCCTGAGATTCAACGGCTCACTGCTCACCGCCCACCGCTCACCGCCCCGGCGATTGACTTCCCGCACCGCGTCGGCAATATTTCGGCCCTTCGAAACTTCATATTTATGCATACTTATAAAGGCCTCCATGCTCTCCAATCCTGATCCTAACTTGATCAACGAAGACCTTCGCCCGTCAACGCCCGAAGAGCGCCACTGGTCGGTCTTTAATATGGCCTCCCTCTGGATTGGCATGGTTGTCTGTGTGCCCACTTACATGATGGCGGCGAGCCTGATCCAGAATGGCATGAGTTGGGCGGAAGCGGTCTTCACCGTGATGTTGGGCAACCTGATTGTGCTGATCCCGATGATCCTGAATGGTCATCCCGGCACCAAATACGGCATCCCCTTCCCCGTTCTGGCCCGCGGAAGTTTTGGCATCTGGGGCGCCCATATCCCTTCGATTTTACGAGCGCTTGTAGGTTGCGGATGGTTTGGAATCCAGACCTGGTTCGGCGGTTTTGCCATCTATCAGCTCTTGAATATCCTCTTTGGCGGTGCGCTCGAAGGCACCGACCTGCCCGTGCTGGGTATCAATCTTGGCGAATTTTTGAGCTTCCTGGCCTTCTGGGCGCTACAAGTCGTCATCATCAAAAAAGGCGTCGATACCATCCGAGTACTGGAGTCGATCGCGGCGCCATTCCTCATCGTCATGGGCCTGGCCTTGCTCGCATGGGCCTACGTTAAGGCCGACGGTTTTGGGACGATGATGATGGAGCCCAGCGCATTTGCAGTCGGCGGAGCAAAAGAAGGCCAATTTCTGAGCGTCTTTTTCCCGTCGCTGACCGCCATGGTCGGCTTTTGGGCCACACTATCCCTGAATATCCCGGATTTTACGCGTTACGCCAAAACCCAGCGTGACCAAGTTTTAGGCCAAGCCATTGGCCTCCCACTCTTCATGACTTTATTTGCGTTCATCGGTGTTGCCGTCACCAGCGCCACGCCCGTGATTTTTGGCGAGACCATCTGGGACCCAACCATCTTGTTGGGCCGCATGGGTGAAGCCAGCGAAGGCCCCATGGCCATCGTGACCGTCCTTGTCTCGCTCTTTGCGCTCTCGATCGCGACCTTGTCGACCAATATCGCTGCTAACGTCGTGTCGCCCGCCAACGCCATCATGAATATGAACCCCGAGAGGCTCTCGTTCCAGCTTGGTGGTTATATCACTGCTGGCATCGGTCTGGTCATCATGCCTTGGAAGCTGATTGAATCGTCCGGGGCCTATATCTTCACCTGGTTGATTGGTTATTCAGCATTGCTTGGACCCATCGGCGCTATTCTGATTATCGATTATTTCATGATTCGAAAAACCGAATTGGATGTAGACGACCTTTTCAAAAAACAAGGTCGCTACTGGTACAGCTCGGGTTTCAACCCTGTCGCCATCATCGCATTTGTGCTGGCCGTCCTGCCCAATCTGCCAGGCTTTCTGCACGTCGCGGGCGCCATCGACGACGGTGTGATTCCACTGTTTTTTGATCAAATCTACACGTACGCTTGGTTCGTTGGATTCGGGATCGCCGGCGTCATCTACTACGTCGGCATGAAGATGCGTTCCGGTGGGTCGTTGCCTCAAGACGCGTGACGGACGGCCATCCCGTCACCGCTTGCAATACGATTTTCAGTAGTATTTAATACTACTCAGTACGCAGGAGGCAGATGATGGTCATGGTTAAAAAAAGTATTTCCCTCACCGCTCAGCAGGACGCTTGGCTCAAAGAACAACTGGGTTCCGGTGATTATGGCAATGAGAGCGAAGTCATTCGCGCATTGATTCGCGCGCGCCAAAATGAAGAGCGACAGAATTCCGAGCGGTTGGATTCACTGCGTGCAGCATTAATCGAAGGCGAAAAAGGAGAATTTCGACCGGTCGATTTGGATGCCATCTGGGCTTCAGCTCATGAACGCGCGCAGAAGTGAAGGTCCTTGTTTTTTCCAATGCCGCGATCGCCGACTTGACGGCGATTGCTGAATACGGCGAGCGCTATTTTGGTCGTGCTCAATCAGAGGCATATCGAGAATTGCTCCGGGCCAAGCTCGATCAGATTGCCGGCCACCCCTCGCTTTTTCCGCGAGTTGACGAGATCCGAGACGGATATCGAAGGGCCGTTGTTGGCTCTCATTCGATCTATTTCAGAACTGAAAATGACCAAATCCTAATCGTTAGAATACTTCGAAGCCAAGTGTTGCCATCCAGTCTAGACATCGACGAATGACCACAGACGGCTGCATTCGCAGCGTCCTCCATTAACTGGTGCGGATTGCAGCTGCCTACGACTCGACGCGAGTTCGAACCACTTCACCAAGCGCTGAAATGAACCCGTCAGGGAATCTTCAGGAGGTTTCAGGTCCAATCTTGAGGCCAAGTGATAACATCGGCGGGATTCTCGTTACATATAGGACCCTCATGAAACGCTTTTATATATCCATTTTTTTGGCGACTACCATTGGATGCGGCAGCCCAGTCGACAAGGGAGGCAAAGGCGAGCCTGTTGTCGTGACCTGCGGCGACGGGGTCGTGTCTGCCGGCGAGGCCTGTGACGCAGCCATCACGGCGGGCGACGGTGCATGCCCAACCGAGTGCTCCAACGCGTCTGCGTGTTCAATCGCGACCCTTGAGGGAAGTGCCGATGCCTGCTCCGCCACCTGCGCGGTCGCCATCGTCGAAACCTGTGTCGATGACGACGGATGCTGCCCGGCTGCATGTGATTCCGGGACCGATAACGATTGCTCCATGACCTGTGGCGATGGCGTCATCGATACCGGTGAGACCTGCGACGGCGATTGTCAGAGCTGCGAATCAACGGATGCCTGCTTGACGCTCGTCGCATCGGGGTCGGCCCAAAACTGCAGCCTGGAATGCCTCTCAAGCCGCATCACCGGCTGCAAAAGCGATGACGGCTGCTGCCCGTCCGGCTGCGACGAAGACTCGGATAACGATTGCTCTAACTCTTGCGGTGATGGCGTCGTCGTGGCGGGCGAAGTGTGTGACGGCAACTGCCCAACATCATGCGAAGACAACAACGCCTGCACCGTCGACAACGTCTCGGGCTCACCCAGCCTCTGCAATGTGGTGTGCATCAATCAGCCCATTACGACGTGTCAGAATTCGGATGGCTGCTGTGCGCCAGGATGCACCTCGGCAAACGATAACGACTGCACCTGCGTCCCAACAACCTGCGCCGCGGCAGGAAAGACCTGTGGCCAAATCTCGGACGGCTGTGGCGCCATGCTGACCTGCGGTACCTGCAACGCCGGCGACACTTGCCAGAACGGTACCTGCGTCAATACTCCGATCGCGCCCATCGGCGGGGCCTGCGCCAGCGACGCGGGTTGTGGCGACATTTGCGCAACAACCGTCGATTTTTACGGCGGATATTGCACAACTATCTGCACAGATGACTTCGGCTGCGCAACGGGTTCTCATTGCCTCGACATGGTCGGATATTCGGACAATATTTGCGCCCCTAATTGCCAAGCGGATAACGACTGCCGGGGCGCCGGATACGGATGTTACGACCACGATGGCGACGGCACCAAAGAGTGCGCACCTCGTCCCACCGGCACGTCGCCGGTTGGGGGCGCATGCATGGGCCTTCCAGAATGCAGCCCATCCATGGACCGATGCATCAGCCAAGCGGGCTTCCCGGACGGGTATTGCACCCAGACGTGTTTCTTTAACGGAACATGTCCATTTAACTCGGTATGTTTGACCGACCCAGGCATTTGTGTGGCCACGTGCACCGATTCCACGCAATGCCGTCCAGGCTACCAATGCCAAATCGTGACCAACGACATCACAGGTGAGACCCAAGGCGTGTGCCTGAACCCCTAACTTGCGAAAACATTTCTCTCGCATTTCCGCAGAATGCCGGGATCAAATAGCAGCTGGGTTCTGGCGAATCAGGTAATGAAAGCGAGGTTATTCGTGCGTTGATTGGAGCGTGCCACATCGAAGAGCGACAGCGTTCCGCAACATGAGTTGGTTGCCAAAGTCGTCCACAGAAAAAAGCGAGGGAATATCAGGGATGGTGGGCGAACTCAGGCAGAATTGTTGGCAGATCCTTGTACGCTTGAACACAATGGTAGGTGTCCAACTCAGTTTGAAGGTTAAGCCAAAACTCGACCGATGTTCCAACGGCGGCCGCGATTCGTAACGCCAGCGCGGGTGATAGACGCGTATGTCCTTTGATCAAACGATTGATCGTCTTCACGTCAACTTGCAGATGCGGCGCAAACTCATTTTGCGTCATGCCAACTGGCTTGAGGAACTCCTCCGACAGAATCTCTCCGGGACTTGTTGGCTGCCGATTTCGGGTTCTCATGTTCACTTA